>JAQWOT010000121.1 GCA_029245725.1 SAR324 cluster bacterium
ACAAATCGAGTCACTGAACTGCTGACTCAGACATTATCTAGCCAGACTCCATGTAAAACGCTTTGCTAGAGCAAATCAAAAACGATGTTGGAAGTCTCTTTGAAACTGCTCATCCATAAGCTAAACAACCCTTAAGCGTCAACGCCTAATTTTAAATCAAAAATCAAGTTTGATTAGGTGGTTGCTTTGAGAAGTATGTTGAAAATTAACTTAAAAGCTCTAATGTAATATATATGTAAATTTAAAGTGAAATTACTAACAAACAATACTAAGGAGTATTAAAAAGATGCCAACCGCAAGAATTCTTTATCTGGAAGATGATATTGGTGTAGCTTCTCCAACCAAAGCTGTACTTGAGCAAAAAGGGTATAGTGTCATCCACGTTGAAGAGGGAATGGATGCATTGACAAGACTCTTGACAGAACATTTTGATGGAGCAATTTGCGATTTAACGCTTCCAGACGTAGATGGATTAAAAGTGATTGAGAGCATCCGTTCTAAGAATGCTCGACTACCAATAATTATTTTGAGCGCTAGAAGTGATACAGAAGAAAAATTAGAGGGCCTACGCTCAGGTGGTAATGACTATCTGACAAAACCTTTTGCAATCGAAGAACTGCTCACTAGATTAAATAATATTCTGAGGCATCGTCCTCTGCCAACTCAAGAGGAAGTACAAGCTTATGGTTTACTTCAGGTATCAGATCTGATCATTGATCCAGTTAGGCAGCAAGTTCGTAGGGCAGGAAACTATGTAGAACTGCGCAGCAAAGAGTACGAGTTGCTGCATTACATGGTTCTGAATCCTAATCGCATCCTGACGAAAGAGGAACTCCTAAGGGAAATATGGAATTATCCATATGATCCATCTACCAGAATCGTTGATAACTTGGTTGCCAGATTAAGAAAGAAAATGGATCAGGGTTATGATATTCGCCTCATTTACACGCGTTGGGGTAAGGGATATTTATTCAAAAATCCAGATGCTGACATTTCTAAGATGGGTGTTCCCGAACCACCACTGGTGGCCAAAATGCCAGAACCTATTGTGGAACCTGAACCGAAACCTGAGCCAACTCCTCAGTATGGCCCGTTGACGATACCCCCACCAAGCGCCTACCTTAAAGACTAACTATCCTTCTTAGTTGGGGTAAAGGAAACAGTTGCCTTGCCCCGAAATTTTTTATCTAGAGAAATTACGTAAATCATAGAGCTCAATCCCCATAAAACAAATTATTATGTTTTATAAATAAATAATTTACTTTAAGAAAAAAAAGATAATATATCTTCAGAACAAATTAAATAATCCACTTCGATTTATCTCCTATGACCCGTCAGCATTTCTACCATCCGAACGCAAGCAACAGAATCATTGTCTGTGCAAAGATCCTGAGCAAAGGCACTCCAACGATAGCCTTGACTCATAACATCTCTGATCTCAGAGAGATTCTAAGCGCAATCGATGTCGTTAGACCTGCAAATGATGGAATCATTAGAGACTTTAGTATCGATACGGAGGGAGTAGAGCATATTCAGCCAATCCTAGAGATGATGCAATCCCAACCAGGGGTGGAATATATTAGGCACTCTGATCAGACATTCTTAATTTACCTAGGGGTAAGATAGAAATTCATAACCTTGTACCGATGAAGACTAGAGACGGTCTTTCAATGGCGTACACTCCAGGGGTTGCTAGAGTCTGCCATGCAATTCATCAAAAT
>JAQWOT010000122.1 GCA_029245725.1 SAR324 cluster bacterium
CTGGGATGCTGGAGCATCAGCTCAAGCATGGTCTCATTGGATGGTTCTTTTGGTTGCGACATAAGCGTTCCATTGCTTGGCAACAACCGGCAGGTTTGGTAGAATGGTCTTGACTGAACAGAACAGTCTTTGCATGATCTACCGGAACAACCTACCGGTTGAATTTTTAGAGCCTCAGTTCCCGACCACTCGCCAAAGTATCAGGGTTCTGGGGCTTTCTTGTTTGTTGTGATAACAACGAAAAACAGGACAAAAAGCAACATCTAGTTGCTGCCCTTGTTGATCTTTTCTTTTCATGCTCTCTCCATCGCTAATCCTCTGCGCAGTTCCTCCTTGTCAATTTGCTTATCCAACCAGTCTGAAAACATCTGCTCACCGTCTCTTACCAAGAAGTTCTGAGTAATATTCCCATCAGGCTTTTGATGATTCTTCACCAGTAGCTTGAATATAGAGCGGCTTGCTCTCTGGTGAGCCAACTTAAAGAAGGTTTCAAAGTCTTCTGGTTCAGCAACACCAAGCAACACTTGACAAGCCTGCTTCGCTTCATCTTCAAAGAAAGCATTCACTTGAGGAAACATCACTTTTCCTATCCTCCTGCATTCAGTTGTCACAAACTCAACCACCATCATGGGATCACCTGCCTTGGTGTCCTTCCAGTCCATACGCAGCATGGTTGCTAGGTACTCGCCTTCCTTGAAAGGTAAATCATTCTGAAATTTGGATCCAAAAATGGACATTCAATCTCCTGAGTTGGAGGGTTCACAATTCACCAGATTCTCTGGCAGCACGTTGCTTCCGCCTGAGCTTGGCGAGGCGTGTACTAGCAGCATCTCTGGTGTGTGGAAATCCAGATTCTTCCAGGTACCGAATGAGATCATCCATGTCTGGAGTCCTCTGGGGTAAGCGCCCTTTGAAATAACGCATTACTGCTTCATCAGGCGACAAAGGCGGACCATCTTCTGAGAATGCTTCAAGCTGCCATGATCCGGTTTTTTCTGGCTGTGTATTTCTTGTAAGATTCGGCAAATAAATCGCTTCACCAGGCTTCTGAGAATCCTCAGGAGGTTGTTTGAGGTCGGACTCAGAAAACATTGGTTTCGTCAGAGTGTCTACGTTCGGATCGTATTCTGGAAAATTGACCGGAGTGCGTTGAGAAATTGCAGGAGATTGGAGCTTTGATACAGGTTCTTTCTGGTTTTTGATGATCTCCAGAAGGCTTTCAATGATCCGGTCTTTGGCTTCCAACTGTTTACGCAGGCCGTCAGCTTCTTTACGTAAATCTTCGATGTGTTCAGCGTCACGCTGATGGTTTTTTGTAAACCACTTCCGCTCTTCTTCCAAAACATCTTCGTATGATCTGGTTTGCTGCTTTGATTCCAGCACTTCAACTTCATTTGATTCAAGATCAACTCTGAATGTACTGGATCGTTCTTTAATAAATTCTTTCGGTTTCCGATTTGGGTACTTCTCGAAGTAAATCTCCTGCAACTTCTTAAATTGCTCGTCAGTCATCAGTTGAGAGAGTCCTGACTTGGTTGTCTCAATACCTGCTTCTTTCATGATTGAATAGACTGTGGATCTGCCACAACTCAGTGCTTTGTGTGCATCTGTGATCGAATACATGGGTTCCTCCTTCATACTGGTTCATCTTAAAAATCGTACGGGTATGTACTGAATGAGATCAAAATACCATCACTTTCAGATCGTTGTCAAGAACAACACTGTGAATCAGAGACACAATTGGAAACTCATTGCGCTTTTGGCAGCATTAACTTCTGAAACGCCTAAGCAAACAGGTGAGCTCAGTAATTTTTTTCAAGGGAAACAATTGCAGACATTGAAGGCTTCAGCATCTGTCCCCCACTCGTCCTCCACACTTTCTGATTCTTCCGGTACGGTAGAGCCAACAATATGAACCACGTCACAAAACATCGGGAGGAACTATGATCCGCAAACTCTTGACCTGCTGCCTGCTGGCGATCTTCTTGTCAACCAGTGTCGTTGGGAACCTAGCCTGGGCTCAGTCTCTACCTGCAGAAGTAGTGATCACCGCCAAGCGTCTCAATGTTCGTGACGATGTAGGTGGTAGCAAACTGGGTGCAGTGCTTCGTGGACAACAGTTTCAACTCAAGGGTACCAAGGAAAACTGGGGAAAAATCGAATTTGAGCCAGGCAGATTGGGTTGGATTTCACTGCAGTACACACAACCTGTTGTGCAAAATAGATCCGTCTTGCAGGAACGCGCAGTTAGACCCGTTGCTGCCAAACCAGAAACTGTGGATCTGTCTGATAAACGGCAGGCTCTGGTGATTGGCAACTCTGATTATGCCTATGCAGGAATGCTCGCTAATCCTGTCAACGATGCCAACGCAATTGGTAAAACCCTTGAGCAGTTGGGCTTTGAAGTCACTACGGTGACAGATGCGAACCAAAAGACGATGGAGCGTTCCATCCGTAATTTCGGCAAGCAACTGAAGCAGAAGAAGGGAGTGGGACTCTTCTATTTTGCAGGACACGGGATGCAGTTTGATGGAGAGAACTACCTACTGCCCACAGACATTGATCCCAGCACAGAAGAAGACGTTCGCTATGATGCAGTACCACTCGGCAAACTGTTGGCTCAGTTGAGAGCTGCCGACAATGGGATGAATGTGGTGGTACTCGATGCCTGTCGCAACGATCCCTTTGCCCGATCTTTCCGTAGCAGCAGTCGGGGACTGGCCCAGGTAACAGCTCCAACGGGTTCCTTCATTTCCTATGCGACGGCCCCTGGATCTGTTGCTGCAGATGGGGATGGGGAGAACGGTTTGTTCACAGCAAAACTGTTGAAGCATATGAATACCCCAGGACTGAAACTCGAAGACGTTTTCAAGCAGGTACGGGTTGATGTGCAGCGTGAAAGTGGCAACCGGTAGGTGCCCTGGGACTCTTCTTCTGTGACTGGTGATTTTTACTTCA
>JAQWOT010000123.1 GCA_029245725.1 SAR324 cluster bacterium
AAGGTAGGCATTGTCTGTTTTGACAACTCCACCCGTAACACTAGGAGCTGTCTTAATGGTTCCACTTATAGATGTTTGAATTTGAGATTCATTCCGCACTATTTCCTGCCAAAGAGCATATCCAATCAGGACCACAATTCCGATTGTAACACTAGAGTAAATGAGGACATTTCGTCCTTTCATGCGAGAACTTCTGCTTGTGGCGAAGTAGGTAGCGCAGATTCTCCCATCAGATATTGATCAATGGATCGGGCCGCTTCCCGTCCTTCCCAAATTGCCCAAACCACCAGAGATGCCCCTCGTTTGGCATCACCCGCAGCAAAAACTCCTTCTTCTGATGTCTGGAACCGATTGTCTGCATGAATCGAGTACATCGGTTGTTGTCCATCTTCCAACATCTTCAGCGTTTCACTTGCGGCTATTGGGTCTTTCCGACCTCGCATACTAATTTTCACACCCAAATCATTCACCAACCCCGAGACAGTTGGCCCAATGAATCCCATTGCCAGTAAAATCAGGTCAACACCAATTGTAAATTCTGTGCCTTCCAGACGCTTCATGACGTTCCGGCCGTCTTCTTGTTTCCACTCGACCCGAACCGCCTGTAGCCCTTTCACAGCACCATTTTCATCACCAATCACTCTTTCAGTTAGAATGTTTGCTCTACAATCTGGGTCTACCTCTTCATGCACCGGAGTTGGACGCGGCTGCATGTTGACAATTTCAAACTGATAGACTCTTCGATCAGCTCCTTGTCTGTTCAAATTTCCTAAACAGTCTGCAGCGGTGAATCCTCCACCTAAAATTGCTACTCGCTTCCCTTGGGCTTGAACTGCATCCGGCTTAGGAGAATCGCCAGCTACAAATTGATTGCGTTGAGGCAAATAATCCATCGCATAGTGAATGCCCTTTAATTCCTTGCCCTCGGTTGTCAATTCTCTTTTTTGTTGAGCACCCGTTGCGAGTAGGATGGCGTCATATTGTGACCGAAGCTCCTTCGTGCTGATGTCTTTACCAACGTGACAGTTTGTGATGAAGCGTACCCCTTCAGCCTGCATCTGGTCTACTCGACGTTGAACGTTAATCTTCTCCAATTTGAAGTCTGGAATACCATAGATTAGGAGTCCACCAAGTCGATCAGACTTTTCGTAAACTGTCACTTCGTGACCAGTTCTTCGAAGCTGTTGTGCGGCCGCTAAACCAGCAGGGCCTGATCCAATCACAGCAACTTTTTTCCCTGTGAGCTTTTTCGGTGGTTGAGGTTTGATCCAGCCTTCTTGCCATCCACGATCAGCGATATGTTTTTCAATCTGCTCGATGGTAACAGAATTTTTTTTACGATGTCGTTCTTCTTCATCAAGCGTGTAATACGCATTAAGAACACAAGATTCTTCACAAGGTGCTGGACAGATACGGCCAGTAAATTCTGGAAAATTATTGGTGCTGTGAAGGGTATCTAGAGCTTCCCTCCAATGGCCACGATAAACGAGGTCATTCCAATCAGGAATTTGATTACCCAGAGGGCAACTGTTGTGGCAGAAAGGGATGCCGCAGTCCATACAGCGAGAGGCTTGCACTTTAATTTCCGACTCGGAGTAGTGCACATCATATTCACGAAAATCCTGAATTCTCTCAGCAATTGGACGCCTTGGAACGTCTTGTTTGGAGTGCTCTAAAAATCCTGTATCATTACCCATCTATTCTCTCCGTCAGGCAGCCTGTGAATTCATTTGTTCCAGAACCAGTCTATATTCTGTAGGCATCACTCGGACAAATTTTTGAAGTGTGTTGTCCCAGTCTTCCAACAATTTGCTGGCTCGCTCACTTTGAGTATAATGCAGATGCCGTTGAATCATTTCCTTGACCCATTTGGCCTCATCCACCTGACTTAAAGGGCCAAGTTCAACCATACCCTGGTTGCAACACTGCGTAAAATAACCTTTTTCATCAAAAACGTAAGCGATGCCTCCACTCATCCCTGCAGCGAAGTTTCGTCCTGTGTGACCAAGAACGATCACACGACCTCCTGTCATGTACTCGCATCCGTGATCTCCCACTCCCTCCACAATAGCGGTTGCACCACTATTGCGGACACCAAAGCGTTCTCCAGCTATCCCAGAGAAGAAAGCTTCACCGCCGGTGGCTCCATATAAAACAGTGTTGCCAATGAGAATGTTTTCATCCGCCTTCAATGTGGAGCTTTTGGGAGGATATACTATCAGCTTTCCTCCACTAAGCCCTTTACCCGTGTAGTCGTTGGCATCACCTTCCAACTCAAGTGTAACCCCACGCGCCAAGAACGTCCCAAAACTTTGTCCTGCTGAGCCGGTCAGCTGACAATGAATTGTGTGGTCAGGTAAACCCTCAGCTCCGTGGGATAAAGCAATTTCTCCACTGAGCATTGTACCAATCGCTCGATGGATATTCTTCACGGGCATTTCAATTTTGACGGGCTTGCGCTGTTCGATTGCTTCCTTGGCTAGGGCAATCAATTCATGGTCAATCTGTTCTTTTAGCCCATGATCTTGCTCCTGTGTGCAGTAGCGAGTGTCCCCTTCGCCAACTGGGATTTGTTTCAGCAGATTTGAAAGATCTACATGCTTGGCTTTCCAATGGGTGATATCAGAGCGTTGTTCCAAGCAATCTGATCTCCCAACCATTTCACTAAATGAACGGAATCCACACATTGCCATGATTTCACGAACTTCTTCTGCAACCATGAAAAAGAAGTTAATGACATGCTCTGGTTGACCAACAAACTTTTTGCGTAATTCGGGATCTTGCGTAGCAATTCCAACTGGGCAGGTATTCAGGTGACACTTGCGCATCATCACGCAGCCGATTGTGATGAGAGGGGCGGTTGAAAACCCAAACTCTTCAGCACCAAGCATCGCCGCAATAGCTACATCTCGGCCTGTTTTCAGTTGCCCATCTGTCTGTAATCGAACACGACCACGTAAGCGATTCAACAACAACGTCTGGTGCGCTTCAGATAATCCCAACTCCCAAGGAACTCCAGCATATTTGATTGAAGTCAACGGAGAGGCACCTGTACCACCGTCATGACCTGCGATCACAATCAGGTCAGCATGCGTTTTAGCGACCCCTGCTGCGATGGTTCCTACACCTGCCTCCGAGACCAATTTAACCGTAATCCGAGCCTTTGG
>JAQWOT010000124.1 GCA_029245725.1 SAR324 cluster bacterium
ACAAAATAGAGTTGGTTCGTACCAAAAGTGGGGAAACGGAGATAGCCGAGTACAGGAGAATGCATTGCTTCCATCAATCAGGGGAACGACAGTCAACAGAAAAAGGTTATCACGATAGAGGAGGTATTCTGGCGAGGCAAGCGGGGAGTGGGAGGATCAGGTGTTCGAAGGATTCACTGAGTCAACTTTGCACGCCATAAATCGTAGTCGCACGTAGTCGGCCGTCCATTTGCCAGAGTCAGCACACAGGGTGGGAGCCAACTCCTCGGTGACCTCAGCAATCATCTCTTCACGCGTTGCTCCCTCCGTACTCAGAAACAAACCTGCAAAGGTCTCCAACCAGCCTCGAAGCTCTCCTGGCAAGACCGTTGGACGGGGAATCAACTGAATCACTGGCACCTGAAAGCCAACTTCTTCCAGGAGCTGACGATATTCCTCCACGCTGGGAAAGTACCAGGGATTCACAGGCGCCAAGCCTCTGTGCTGACGGGCCTTCGTCAGCGCTGCCAAGATGGAAACCACATTCCCCTGTCCTCCCATTTCTGCGACAAACCGACCAGAAGGCTTCAACGCTCGCTTTACACCTGCAATGACTTCTCTAGGCTGAGTCATCCAATGTAGGGCTGCGTTGGAGAAAACCGCATCAAAAACACCTTCAAATTCCAAATGTTGCCCATCCATCACTCGGGCGTTGATACTTTTTGCCAGCGAGGATTCAACCATCGCAGAGCTACTATCGACCGCTATGACATGGCAACCAGCATCTATCAACTTCAGGGTTAGCTCGCCATCTCCACAGCCAAGGTCGAGTACCATCTCTCCAGCCTTTGGATGCAGCAGTTGCAATACTGGTTTTCCCAAATCACTAACGAACCTTGCGTTTTGGTCATACCCAACTGGATCCCAATGTGTAGCGATGTTTTCCTCACTCATTGCTGACTCTCTGAATCAATTGGCAAAATCGGTTCCAACTCTTCCTTCCGGACCAAGTGGTCATGCAGCATCTGTTCAGCAGTCTGGGCAATCAAGCGGAAGTACAGTCCTGGATAGGGAGCCAACAGTTCATCCGTAGCAAGCTGACGTCGCAGGCGATTCTGGAGGGTCTCATCTAGATGGAGCAGTTCATAGACTGGCAGCTGACCTCCGACTGCAGACCGAACCAAGCGCTGGGAAAGTACCAGTAGCAGGGTATCTGCAATCAGCGCCCACTCAACACCAAGATTTTCCAGACGCTGTAGGCAACTGAGTATATTGTTCGTGTGCAGGGTTGCTAGTACCAATTGACCTGTTAGCGCTGCCTTGAATGCAATCTGGGCCGTTTCCTCATCCTGAATCTCTCCCACCAGAATCACGTCTGGATCCTGACACAAGGTTGCTAGCAGTGCTTCTGCAAACCCTAGTCCCTGCGCAGGCTGCACCGAAACCTGTGTCAGGCATGGCAGATGATACTCAACCGAATCTTCAATCGTGATCACATTCTTGCGTTGAGCGTTAAGCGTCGAGCTGATTCAAAAGGGCATAGAGCGTTGTCGTCTTGCCACTGCCGGTCAGTCCAACAACGAGCAGCATCCTGTATTGACGTCACATCACGGTCTTGAGTACTGCTCGATCATCTTCATAAAAGCCAAGTTGTGCCAGATCCAGCCACAGATCCCCAGATTCCAACAAGCACAGTACCGGCTTCTCACCATGTTCAGTTGGCAGACTGGAGAGCCGCAGGTCGTAAAGCTGGCCATCTGGGGTTTGTTGCTGCAGGTAGCCATCCTGGGGTCTGCGACGTACTGCGATGTCCAACCCAGCCTATAGCTTCAGGTGAGGTAACAACTGACTGGAGAGCAAGGAGCGGAGTTCTGGTAGTGTCTGCAATTCACCATCGATGTGTAGACACCCCAGCAGTTGATCTGGCTGCTGACCGGGTTCCAAATGAATGCCAGAAGCCCCGTAGCGCAGGGCCACATTGAACAGTTTCTGCAACTGTTGGGAAACCTCCACCTCCTCCATTGCAGGAGCATCACCACGTCCTTCACGATAGAGTTGAGCCAGCCACACCCGGTTCACCAAGCCGAGGCAGAGACCAGGATGCTGGAACTGCAAGCGTGGAAGACGTCGCTAATCTGCCAGAGCGGTCAGCACCAGCCAGGGAATGCCATCGCTACCCACCACCAGCAACAGGGATTCATGAAAGAGTGCTTCCTGCTCACTCCGAGGGATAGACCACAGTTGGTTGACCTCCCTGGGCAACAGGGGCAACTGATATCGACGAGCCAGGTGCTCCAAGACCACACCTTTCAACGTGGGGTGCTCCTTAAGAATCCTCTGTAGCTGAGAAAAATCAGCCAGCAATTCTGCTGCATCCTCCGGCTGGCAAACCAAGTCTCTGGGCAGTACTCCCTCCTGGCGCAACCACTTGAGCAACTGCATTCAGTGGCTCCTACACATACTGTAAGCCTCTGAGATCTCGATGAAAAAGATTTCGCTTTGTCTAGATTCCGTTACCATGGTTTCTCTTCAAAAATCCCAACTCAACAGGAGCATTGCTCGATGGTTCGCATCACAAAAGTCTACACCCGTACCGGAGACACTGGCGAGACCGGACTCGTTGGCGGAACCCGTCTACCCAAAGATCACCCTCGAATCGAAGGTTTTGGCACTGTCGACGAACTGAACAGCTGCTTGGGGTTAGTTCGCAGTTTCAACGCTCAAAAGCCACAATCTGAGCGTCGAGACAAGCTCGAGTTGATCCTACAGGCAATCCAACAGAAGCTCTTCGACATGGGTTCCGAACTGGCCACACTGCCAGGTGACGAATACCCCGGACAGATCAAGCTGGAGGAAGCCGATGCTGCTTGGCTGGAAGAAGTGATTGATGCGATGAACACCGAGCTGGAACCCTTGAAGAGTTTTATCCTGCCGGGAGGAACGCCACTCAATGCCTTCCTGCATCAGTCTCGCACCACTTGTCGTCGGGCAGAGCGTGCAGTCCTATGTCTACACCGAGTTGAACCCATCAATCCAGCAATTCTGAAGTATCTCAACCGCCTCTCTGATGCCTTGTTCGTCTTTGGTCGCTGGGTCACAGCCAAGCTGGATGAAACCGAACTGCTCTGGCAACCTGGTAGCACTCGTCCTGACTGGCGCTGGTCAACTAACGACTGAAGCCACCTCCCAACCATGCCGGGAAAGCATCATCCTGAACAACTGCTACAGGCGCTCTGGTGTCTACCTGTTGCCACGAAGTTTCAGACCACAACCGGTGAACAGTTGCGAGTCAAGTTTCCTGGTTGGCTCAATTCTGGAGCTGGTCCTGATTTTCTGGAAGCTCGGCTGTGTCTAGGCGATCAACAGCTTTATGGTGCTGTCGAATTCCATACACACACTCGGCTCTGGCAGGCGCATGGACACCCCGATGATCCAGCCTACCAACAGGTGATCCTGCACGTGGTGCTCTATCACGATGCCCGGCTTCCCGCACTGGTTCGTGAAGACGGGCAGACGATCCCAGTCATCGAACTGGCCACCCAATTACCAGAAAAGTGGGAGCAACTTGTACCTGATGGTGCTGCACTGCTCAAGGAATACGATCGCTTGCCCGGGCATTGTGGCAGCTGATTGCCTGAAATTGGACAGCAACGTCTGCGCCTGCTTTTGCAGGAGGCCACCGAGCAACGCCTACAACAAAAGATGCAGCCAATTCAACAGGCTTGGGACACCGCAGAACCGGAGGAACAGCTGCACCGTGCTTTGTTTGCTGCACTGGGAGCCCCCAACTGGAGCGGCCCCTTTACCGAGTTGGTACAACGCCTGCCTTGGTCGGCTCTACAATCGTGGCTACGTCAACCCCCCGCAGTGCTCGTGCTGAATTGCTGGCTCGCTGGTTTGGACTGTGTGGATTGCTTCTGGAGACGCTACCAAATGCTGCAGATCTGCACTGAGAACACGCTCACTGGTGCCAGATCTAGGAACGCTTGGAGAATACCGATCGCTTGAGAGCTCCACGTCAAGAGGGCCGATGTCCCCAAGGACGCCTGGAACGCCTGCTCGTCGGCTGGTTTCATCACCTTCAGCGAGTCACACCACTGGGGTTATTGCGTTTCTGGCTGCAACAACTGAAAATGCTGGAGCTGTTGGCCACCACGGACACGTTACGACAGACCCTACTACAGCTGAGTGATCAGGCCTTTCGTACCCCGGACTGGGAACCTTGGTGCAAGCATGCGGGCTTCGCTCAGACAGCAATCTTGCCCGATCAGCAGCTGCTAGGAGAACAGCGACAGGTGCTGCTCTGGGTCAACGGTTTGCTTCCCTTTTTCCTGGCCTATGCTCGACAGCACGGGGAACCAGAACTGGAGTCCCTGCTCTATCGTCTGTTATTGGTGTTGCCTCCAGAGCCAGAAAATCGGCACACGCGCTTCCTGCGTCAGCGTCTCTTTGCCCTGGAAGCTCCACTTTTCCACTGAGCAACTGCTCGCTGCAACATGGAATGCTGCAGCTTGCCAAGGACTTTTGCCACAACTTCCACCAGGGTTGCCACCGCTGTGAACTGGTCACTCTGCTGCAGGAAGGAACTTCACAACCACTACCCTGAGACCTCATGTCAGACTGGAAGGAAATTGCTCAATTCGCCCAGGAAATCGCTCGTGAAGCGGGACACCTGATTTGTCAGGAACGTGAACAACAAACCGTTTCACTCAACTACAAGACCCATCAGGAGTTGGTCACTTCGGCAGACCTAAAATCGGACCAACTGATCCGCAATCGCATTCAACAACGCTTTCCAGAACACCAGATTCTCTCGGAAGAGCTGGCGCCCGATTATTCTTCACCAGAGTTGCTGCAGAGCCAACTGTGGATCATCGATCCAATTGATGGAACCGTCAACTACGCCCGTAATCACCAGATGTGTGCAGTCTCCATCGCTTATGCAGAAGCAGGTCAGGTACGAGTCGGTGCCGTCTACTGTCCCTTCCTCGAAGAACTATTTCATGTTATCCAGGGAGAAGGTTCCTATCTCAACGAACAACGACTGCAGATCACTATGCAGGCAGAGTTGCGTGGTGCCTTGATCGGTACCGGTTTTCCCTACAATCGAGAGGAGCGGCCCAAGCTGATTCCAAAGTTTCAGAAGATGCTGGAGAGTTGTGGTGACATCCGCCGGATCGGGGCAGCCTCTCTAGATATCTGTTGGATTGCGGCAGGACGAATGGATGGATTTTTTGAGACGCTCAGTCCCTGGGATTTTGCAGCAGCCCAGCTGGTTGTTCGGGAAGCCGGTGGGAAGATCGGCCACATCGGCGAGGTGCCCCCGAGCGTTCCACCAGAACTCTATGGCCTGGATCTGATCGTTGGAGCACCTGCGATCTTTGATGAGATGCAACAGGTGTTGCGCTCTGCCTGATCAGGCAAAGCAGCTGTACATCTTCTGCACCAGCGCCTGGTTGTAACCATGGGAGGTCATGTTGGCCACCACCCGACCACGCAGTGGATAGCCTAGCAGGAACAGGTCACCAATCAGATCAAGGATCTTGTGCCGGACAAACTCATCCGTAAAGCGTAGTTCCGTGTTGATCACCTTGCCGTCATAGATGATGATGTGCGAGTTGAGATAGCCACTGCCGACCTTGCCCATCTTCTGAGCCATGTCGATGTTCTGAAAGGTGTTGAAGGAGCGAGCTGGCGCAATTTCATTCAGGAAGGAATCCTGCTCTGCGTTGAAGGTCAGTTGCTGTTCCAGGATCGGTGGTGGATAATCGACGCGCATCGTCACTTCGAAACCATCATAGGGTTCCACATAGAGATACTTCTGGTCGGGGTCTTCTTCACCGATGCTGAGTTTTTCGCAAATCACCGCTTCCGTCACTTCGGCGTCCTGATCCACGATTCCGGCTTCGTCAAGCAATCGGGCAAAATCAAGAGCCGAGCCATCCACGTTTGGGATCTCCTCGTCGGCCTTGATCAACACATTGTCCAGCCCAGCCATCGACAAAGCGGCCATCAGGTGCTCCACCGTGCGGACACGTCGATTCTCCCGGGCCAGCACCGTAGAGTTGGCAGTAAAGCTCTGCTGGCTCTGTGCATGCTGGTAATCTTCCAGGCTGGTGATTCGGCCAGGAATGGAGATGCCATCGAGGGTTTGAAACTGAATTCCACTGTTTGGAGGTGCTGGACTGAGAATGATGCCCGTGTTGCGACCACTGAGCAGACCGGTACCATTGAGGACTACGTTGTCGCCAAGAGTACACTGGGGACGTCCGGACCTGCGCAGCTCCACGGATTGCCGGTTGGTTGCTGGCTGGTAGGGTGCTGTCTCGATCCGGGTGTCAGAAGGCAGAATCACTTCCTCGTCTGGTTGAGCGGCTCGCAAGGCACCGGTGATCTTGTCCAACAACACATCCAGGTGCAGTGGCTTTTCCAGAAAGTCTCGGGCTCCCAGCTTGATCGCACTGACGGCAGCTTCAATCCCGGCGTGTCCACTCATCATGATCACGGGTAACTCGGGCTGTTCGTTGCGCAAATTCTTGAGGATCGCCATGCCGTCTTCTCCGGGAAGCCAGATATCCAGTAGCACCAGAGACATTGGCTGCTCTTTCAGAGCGTCGTAGAGTTCACGCGCATGTGCGCAGCAGCATACGGGATAGCCTTCATCTTCGAGTACGGCGGCCAAACTACTACGAATCGCCGGTTCATCATCAACGACCACGATTGGATTCATGCGACTCCTGCAGGAAAGGATAACAAGGCGGATGGAATTGTCGGCTAGCGTGCACTCATCATACCGGGCTTTGGCAGAAATAGGGCAAGAAAATCTGCAAATCTTGATCATTTTTTGGAACCACCACGCATGAGCGAGAATGGCTCTTCACAAGATTCTACCGTGCTCCAAGTGGATCAACTGACACTTGAATTTGGTGGATTGCGTGCTCTGGATAACCTGAGCTTTCAGGTCCAGTCCCAGGAAATTCTCGCGCTGATTGGTCCCAACGGCGCTGGCAAGACCACCTGCTTTCAGTGCATAACGGGCTTTCTTCCTCCAAAGCTTGGGGAAATTCACCTGCATCCTCCCCATCATCAAACACAAGGACTGAACGGCCTCAAGCCCTACCAGATCACCCAGCTGGGTGTGGCTCGCACCTTTCAGAGCATCCGCCTATACGAAAAGCAGAGTGTACTGGAGAACGTGATGATGGGGCGTCAGATCCGCACCAAAGCTAGTATGTTGGGTGTACTCCTGCGAGATCGAAGCACCCGTGCAGAAGAGCAGCAGATTCGTGAGGATTCCTTCCAACTGCTGCAGCGTATGGAGTTGGAACAGTATGCCCAGGTAACTGCGGACAGCCTACCCTATGCAGCCCAACGGCGTTTGGAGATTGCTCGGGCGCTGGCTACCGATCCCTTTCTGTTGCTGCTTGATGAACCGGCAGCTGGCATGAATCGGCAGGAGACAGAAGAACTGGACGAGCTGGTGGTGGAGCTTCGGAAAGAATTTCAGCTGACGATCCTGCTGATCGAGCATGACATGCAGCTGGTGATGAAGATTTCAGACCGAATCATCGTGCTAGACCATGGACGCAAGATCGCAGAAGGTCCACCGCAGGAGATTCGCCAGCATCCTGAAGTAATTCGAGCTTATCTTGGGGAACAGGCCACTTCATGATGCTGGATCTACGCAACTTGGTGAGTGCTTACGGCAACACCCTTGCTCTGCAGGGCGTCTCTCTTTGTGTGAAACCAAGTGAAATCGTAACTATCCTGGGTAGCAATGGCGCTGGCAAGACCACCTTGTTGATGGCCGTCGCCGGGCTGGTGCCTCCCCGCCAGGGAGAAGTTCTGTGGGAAGGAAGACCGATTCAGCAACTGACTCCAGATCAGATCAAAGCGCTGGGCATTGGTCTGGTCCCCGAAGGTCGACGCATCTTCCCAGAATTCACCGTGCTGGAGAACCTGCGAATGGGAGCCTACCTACGTCGCGATCGGGAACACGTCCGAGAGGATTTGGAGCGAATGATGGAACTCTTTCCGATCCTGCACCAACGACAGTCACAGCTTGGAGGAACCCTCAGCGGTGGTGAGCAACAAATGCTGGCGATCGCTCGGGCTCTGATGGGACGCCCCCGACTGCTGCTGCTTGATGAACCGTCTCTCGGACTGGCCCCGATGATTGTCCAGCAAATCTTCGAGATTCTGCACCAGATCCACCAGCAACAACAAACAACAATCCTGCTGGTCGAGCAGAACGCCTACCTGGCTCTCCAACTCGCAGATCGAGGCTATCTCCTTGAAAATGGCAAAATTCAATTGACCGATACAGCGGCAAACTTACTGGACAATGAGGATGTTCAGCGGGTCTATCTTGGTGGGTGAGGATGACAGCAAAAAATCAAATGAATCATTCACTATTTTAAGGAAGACTTCCAAAAATCTCTTCAAAGAACCCCAATTCCTCTACAAACCAAGAGGTCCTGTTTGTTCTTCTCCTTCAGGGAGAAGGTAGCCGAACGGTCGGATGAGGGAATTCCTGCAAGTTCCTAATTTTTTCTAAACTTCACCACTGTCTCTGGGCGGCTCCCTGTCAAAGAATTCAGCTTACAAAAAAAGAGCATCTGACTTCGAAATTGGTCCTATTTGATTGATCATCTAAAAAATTATGAGCACCTTTATGAAGAAAACCAATTCTTGATGACCTGACATTGGATTTAGCCATAAATGTTGCCGTACCTCAGCACAAAGCCAATCTGTCTCGACTGTTAGCAAGGGGGCAATCTGGAGAAGTGATTGAGGTGACCTCACATCGGGAACCCATCACCCACATTGTCGGTGTCCCCGAACCAACTGGAGTACCCCTCGACTCTCTGAGGTCTTCTGGGGCGCTGAGTTGGAATGGCAAAAAGCCTGTGTTTGAGGAGCCTCTTGCCTTGACCGACACTGGCAAATCCCCCAGCAGTTTGATCTTGGAAGATCGCCGGTGATTCTGTTTTGTGACACTTCAGCGCTGATCAAATTCTATGTTCAGGAGGAGTGGAGTTCGGCAATGCAGGGAGCTGTCAACAAGGCCTCGGTGGTCGCGATTTGTCGGATTGCTTAAACAGCAGCAATGTCTACGCTGGCTCGCAGAGGAAGAGAATTTTCAGAGGAACTACCCCTGTTGGAAAGAGTTCGGGGTCACTTTCGCAAGGGCTGGGAGAGCTATGTCAAGATTGAGGTCAGCCAAGCCTTGGTGGGACAGGCTGGAGAATTTGTAGAGATTTTTGCACTGCGGGCTTACGACAGCATCTAATTGGCGGTCGCTAGCACCTTGCAAACAGAAATGCCCGGAAATGTGAGTTTCACTTGTTTTGATCAGCGTCTACAAAAAGCGGATCAAGGCTGGGTCTGTTGCCTCTTGACCTGGATCGTTTGAACCAGATTTCTTCCTGAAAAACGTTGAGCACGCTTCCTCCACAGTTCCAGATGCTACCCTAACCCAAGACGACCAAGTGGCTGAACGGCCAGATGAGGGAATTCGTCGAAAAAATCCTCCATCACTCTCAAAAAGGTGTTATCCATAAAATTTTATTTGTCAGATATTAAATTCATTTTGTCTCAAAATATGATCAAATGTGACAAAATAATTAAATAACATTGCATAAAATCCTTGTGATTAGGCAGATAAATGAGTAAATAGGCATATATATTTCAAGATTGTCAGCAAAACATAGGGATTTAGCCAAGCCATGGAAGGCGCAGCAGCTAATGCAACCTAGTACCAGTTCAGCCAAAAAAACCAAATGTACCAACGGCCACTCTCCTCCTTCCTCCTGCTCTTCTGCCTGAGCCTGGCTCTGCTGGGCTGTGATGTGATTCCTGAAGAAGGCACGATTGTCTATGACGTGGACTTCCCACGTGCGGATAGTGATAAGGCTCAAGGTGGCGGTGGTGGTGGAAGTTCCAACGGCTCTACTCCCTCTGGGCTGAGCACCTCGGCTTCCGTCAGCGTGACCACGATCAACGAAGGCGCCACCAATACTGAGACCTTTGTCCTCTCTGGTCCACCCAACGGCACTGTCACCATCACTTTCTCTTCCGGAGATACATCCGAGGCTACGCTCTCGCCGGCCACGATGAGCTTTGACAACAGCACCTGGAATATCCCACAGACCCTAACCATCACGGCTCCTGAAGACTACAGTGTCGATGGCAACCAGACCACCACCATCAGCTACACCATCGCCTCCACTGATCCAACGGACACCCTCCACGGAGCTGCTGGTAACTTCAATGTAGTCACGGCTGATAGCGGAGCGACCGCGGTCACTGTGGCCAATAACTCTCCCAGCCTGACCGAAGGTACCACGGACAACAACACGACCTTCCAGCTCTCCGGCCCACCCAACGGCACCGTCACCGTCACGCTCACCTCCAGCGACACCGGTGAAGCAACCGTCTCCCCAACCACACTGACCTTTGACAACACCACCTGGAATGTAGCGCAGCCAATCACCCTGACCGGGGTCGAGGACTACCTC
>JAQWOT010000125.1 GCA_029245725.1 SAR324 cluster bacterium
ATGTTAATCTGGACAGGAATTGTTCTGCTGAACAGAGCATCAGCCTGGCTCAGATATTTGCTCGCTTTGGCAAATCAATTTTCAAGCATAGCTTTCCGCGGAATCATTATTGGCTGCCTGCTTCAACCAATTTTACAGAATCGGTTGACTAGAGCAGACCGAAGCAAAATACCCACGAGTATTTTTCTCTGAAAAATATATTTTTTCAGAATAAATCTGACAAACTTTACTCTATTTAGATAATTTGAATAATAACGATTTTTTTCAATTTGATAATTGACTGCCATATTCGGTCTAGCCGAATCAATCATGAGCTTTAGGAGTTAGCCATGCGAGTGAATCATAATATTGCATCCATGACCGCCCTGCGCCACCTGACCAACACCGCAGAACATACAGCAAGAAATTTGGAGCGCTTGTCGTCCGGTCTCAGGATTAATTCTGCACGAGATTCGCCGGCTGAACTGATGATCTCAGAGAATATGAGAGCTCGGATCGGTAGTGTAGACCAAGCAATGCGCAACACTGAAACTTCGATCTCGATGGTCCAAACTGCAGAGGGTGCTCTCAGTGAAGTTAGTAGTATGCTGATCAACATGCGCCAACTAGCGGTTCATGCTGCAAACGAAGGTGCAAATGACAATCAAATGATGCAAGCAGATCAGAATGAAATTGAGAACCTTCTGGCTACCTTGGATCGTATCTCAAACTCAACGCAATTTGGTTCAAAAGTGCTTTTCAATGGTAGCAATGCAGCAAACGGAGTCACTGTAGGTGACGGCTTTCGCTTTGTTTCTGCGTCTGAAAAGACACAGGCTGCACCAACAAAAGAAGGGTATCCGATAGATATTCTCCAAGTTGGTGTGCGAGCACGGATGTCAGGGACCAAGCCAATTGAGATTGAGAACGTAGAGAAAGGCCTCACCTTCGTAATCAACGAAGGTAAGGCGATGATGTCGCTCAACACCACAGAGGGCCCGCTCTCTGAGAGCTTAAACCGCCTACTTGATAACCACTACCGTTCTCCAGAGCTGTTCACTAGAGAAGATGTTGAAAAGGGAATGCAGCAGCTGATTTCTAGAGCTATGAATGACAAAGCGGATGAGAACGGGCTTCAAGTAGAGGTTTATATCAATCGTGCGGGGATGTTGACAGTTCGCCACAAGCACTTTGGTAGTGAGCCAAGCTTCAGTATTACGGTAAATCAACCTGAGGTGCTAACCCAAATAGCTGATGAGGCTCAGTTTTCAGAAGGTGGGCGTGATGTGGCGGGTTTCATTGGTGGAGAAATTGCGATTGGACGAGGCCAACGACTCACTGGAGCTCCAGGAACTGCCATCGAAGGTTTAGCCATCGAATATACCAAGGAGTTGGGTAGTCGTATCGAAGAATACATTAATCCAGAGACTGGTGAACTTGTTGAAGTCCGCGAAGTGTTGGATGACAACAGCACTTTGGCAGGTAAAGAAACTGACGGATATGTTCATGTCACTCAAAATTCAATGATTTTTCAAGTTGGGCCAAACTGTGAACAAGAAGAGGCATTTTCTCTGTGTAGCGTGAGATCCAATGAATTAGCGAAAGGTGTAAAAAACGAAAGTGATTTCAGAAGCCTGGCTGATATTGATGTGACTACGCAGCAAGGAGCCTCAGATGCAATCTGTATGATTGATGAAGCGATAAACCAAGTCAGTCAGTGTAGAGCTGATATTGGTTCTTTCCAGAAAAACTCACTGGAAACTAATTTACGTAACCTCCGGGTTCATAATGAGAATTTGGTCAGTGCAGAATCCACAATTCGTGACGCTGATATGGCTGCAGAAATGAGTGATTTTACACGAAATCAAATCTTATTGGCTTCTGGTACCGCAATGACTGCACAAGCGAACCAATTACCAAAATCAGTCCTACAACTAATCAGTGCTGTATAATTTTTACAATAACTTTGAAGCTAACCTTCAGAAGATGCCATGAATTCCCTAAATATTAGAGGAGGCCTGTCTCCGCTAGGGGCCTTCCAACAACAGCAGCAACGTAAGCGGGATGAAAACCGCCACGCCAAGCGACTGCAAGGAGAGACAGCAGGATCCCATCAGGATGGACCTGTCTCATTGGTAATTCCACCACGATTGCAGGCGCAGGTAGCAGGTTTGACCCGGATCATTGTTGACGGAGAGACTGGTGTTTCACTAATTCAAACAGCAGAAGCTGCACTCCACGAGTTGCTGAGGCTACTGGAACAGTTACAGAAGCTGGCTGGCTACGCCTCCACCGGAATGGAAAACAACTTAGTCTTAAGAAATGCGGACCAACGTGAACTAGAAAATGTGCTCCTCAACATTGATCACATCGCTGAAGTGACAAGCTACGGTCCTGAAAAACTACTTGACGGTAGCCATGAGGTTCATGGAGTTGCGCAGGGTGAATACTTGGAATTTGTTTCCGCCACAGCAGAAACACAGACTGCACCAGTATCTGGCTATGATGTAGTTGTTACACGGGCTCCAGCCCCATCAACTTTACTCGGACTACAACCCCTAACTCGAGAACTACTCCGAGCTGGAGAGCAACTCTGGTTCCGTGAAAAACAAAAGCAACATCGTTTCAGAGCCCAACACGATGAAGATCATCAACAATTTTTGAAGCGATTGAATAACGAGCTTCAAGGAGCTGGATTACCACTTAATGTGAAACTGCGAGCAGATCAGTTGCTGGAGGTTGAACATCAATATTGGGGTAGCAAACCCACTTTCGAAGCAGCAAGCTCCACTGCAGGAATCCTTGGCTCAAAACAAGGTACTGTTCGTAGAGCTAATCCTGGCATCGACGTAGTCGGTCGGATTGATGGTGTGGAAGGTACGGGTGAAGGCCCGTTTCTTTATGTACCAACCGGCTCTGGTCGAGTTAGTGGAGTCTGCTTAAGAATCAATGGTCGAACCCCTCGGGTTCAGGTGCCATTACACGGTTCGGTTTCCCTCTTTCAAAATGCTTTGCGCTTCGGCAGTCACGCCGCTCCATTACGGCTCAACATGCGGAGTGTTTGTAGCGCAGACTTGGGAAGACATGTCCCAAACCCCTCAGGATTCGAAAATTTGGGTGACTTGAACATTACTACTGCACAAGGTGGTAAGGACGCACTGCTCTTAATTGAACAGGCCAAGCAGGAAATCTACGGTCAGTTGGAAGAAGTTGGGAGCTTTCGAACACGCCGACTTCAAGGGCAACTGGTGCAATTGCGTGAGAAACATACCAAGTTGGTCCCAGAAGCTGAACAGTTGAATAACGTACATCAGGCTCATGCCGCTGCGATCGCTACCTCAAAGCTAATGCAGGAGGACCAAATGAGCGGATTGCAGGCACAGGCCAGTCATTCAATGACTTCTTTGCAGTCGTTGCTGGACTAAAATTACTGTGGTGAAATCACCGCATACTGAAATATGAATTTCCTTGATGCGAAGTTGGATGCTCCGATCAGGAAAAATTCAAGAAATAGAAGCCCATTGGAGGGGTGATACAGACAGCTTTAATAAATTTTAGTTATTTCGATTATATCGAAAATTTAGGTAAAAATAACCTTTCGTTGGAGTAACACCATGATGCGAATTAAACATAACATTGCTGCACTGAATGCACACCGCAATTTGGTGAACAACAATGATGTGACTAACAAGACATTACAGCGGCTCTCCTCCGGTATGAAGATCAACCAGGCAGCGGATGGTCCGGCTTCATTGGTTATTTCAGAAAAATTGCGAGCCCAAATTGGTGGTCTGCGACAAGCCATCGATAACTCTGAAATTGGCATCGCAATGGTTCAAACAGCGGAAGGTGCACTGAACGAAATCAGTGCTTCTCTGGTGACCATGCGTCAATTGGCCGTTCATGCTGCAAACGAAGCTGTGAATGACGACGAAATGCTCCATGCAGATCAAGAGGAAATCAATAACATCCTAAGCATGATCAACCGGGTCTCTCGAGATGCGCAATATGGCAAGAAGCATCTGCTTGATGGTAGTCGTGGTGCAAACGGAGTGACCAGCGGGGAGAATCTGGAATTTGTCAGCGCCAACGAGAAGACAAAAGGCTCTGGAGTAGGTGGCTACAAGATTGAGGTTGTGGAAACTGCTAAGCGTGCCCAAGTAACAGGAACATTGGCACTAACAAATGAAATTATTGACCGCGGTGAGCAAATCACAATTGAAGAAGGTGGAAAGACAATTACTTTCCACACCCTACGTGGTGAAACAATCGAAGCAAATCTCAATGCGCTGAAGAAGACGATGGCCGATTCAAACATCGGTGTTGAATTGGTGTTGCCTAATCAGCAGCAGCTGGAGTCCTTGCTGGAGGATAGTGATCTGCGCTCGAGCATCCGCTATCGGATCATCGGGGTACATAACAACGCAGACGCACTTGAGGATGTGCTTCGCCAAGAAGATGTTGCCACTGCCCTGCGTGAGGTTGGCTTAACCGCAGATGATGTGCGTGCGGCTGCTGCAAACATTACCGATTCCAACGAGCCACAATTCATCACCTTGCGGCACAAGGATTATGGGACAGAGCCAGTCTTTTCAGTCACCAGCACTACTGCAGGTTTGGTAGCAGCAGAGTCAGACGTGCCTCAAGAGATCAACAACGGTCGTGATATAGCTGGCAAGATTCAAGGAGAGGTTGCTTTTGGCAAGGGACAAGTACTCAAAGGAGGTGCTTTCACTCAGGCTGATGGTCTAGAAATTCTTTACACCGGTGCAAAAGCCAGTGAGAAAGGTGAATTCGTTGGCTCTGTCACCGTTACTCAAAACTCGATGTATTTCCAGATTGGAGCCAACTGTGGTCAAACCGTTACTCATGGTATTCGTGAGATTACCTCGAAGGGATTGGCAAGAGCCGTTGAGAATCTCTCAGGATTCAAGTCATTAGCAGATATTGATGTCCGAACTGCACAGGGAGCTCAAGACGCTATCTGCCTGATCGACAAAGCAATTCAGGAAGTTTCTGGAACACGTGGCCGGATGGGAGCCTTCCACAAAAACAATCTCCAGAGCAACCTGAACTACTTACGAAGCGCACATGAAAACGTGACAAAGGCAGAGTCCGTCATCCGTGATACGGACGTTGCTGAGGAGATGACGCTCTACACCCGAAATCAAATCATGATGGAAGCTAACGTCGCGATGCTGGCTCAGGCGAATCAGGCTCCAAGTGTCCTGATGAGACTCTTACAGTAACAATTTGTTTCAAAATCTCGAATTCATTCTTTCTGACGATTTCGTCGAAGTTCATTACTGCCCAGAATGAGGGGTAACCATGTCAATACGCATTAATACAAACATTTCAGCGATCAACGCTCACCGTATGTTGGCAAGAAACAATGAGATTTCTTCAAGAAATCTGGAGCGCCTTTCATCCGGTCAGAAGATCAATCGTGGTGCTGATGGGCCAGCAGCTCTGGTCATCAGTGAGCGTCTACGAGCGCAGATTGGTGGAATTAAACAGGCGATTGATAATTCTGAAGCTGGCATCTCACTGGTACAAACAGCGGAAGGTGCTTTGGATGAGGTAAGCGCAGCCTTGGTAAACGCAAGGCAGTTGGCGGTTCATGCAGCAAACGAAGCAGTCAACGATGAAGTGATGCTGAAAGCTGACCAGCAAGAGCTCGAGAATATTTTGGGTACGATCAACCGGATTGCCAAGAACACACAGTATGGAACTAAGACATTGCTTGATGGCAGCAAGGGAGGCAATGGCGTGACGACAGGAGAAAATCTGGAGTATGTCGGAGCAGACGAAAAAACAAAAGGTTCCGGTCGACGAGGCTACGATGTCGTCATTCGCCAAGCGGCGACTCAGGCCATCGTGCGAGGCTCACTGGCGTTGGACAACACCATCATTGATCGAGGCGAGCAGATCACTCTGAGCGAAGGAAACAAGACGGTCACCTTCCAGACAATCAAGGGTGAGACGGTTGAAACCAACTTAAATGCCCTGGAAAAAGCAATCAAGGATGCAGGGTTACGGATCAAGATGAATCGTTCTCTACAGATTGATACGGATGCGAATGCACCACAGGTGCTTGAATTTCAGCATTCGGACTATGGTAGTGAGCACTCCTTTAGCATCTCCAGCACTACGGCAGGAATTCTCTCCTCCGAAGGCGATGTGTACGACACAGTGAAAAACGGACTGGATGTGCAAGGCGAGATCAATGGAGAGGAGGCAAAGGGGAAAGGTCAGATTCTGACAGGTGGACCAGGTGCTGCGAAGGTTGAGGGACTTCAGATTCGTTATACTGGTGAAGATGTTGGTTTCAGCAAAGATGATCTCAAGTTCATGCCATTGGGTACAACTAGGGAAATGAATTTTCAGCAGAATTTACAGAACCAAGCTGGCAAGCGAGTCGGTGGAGTGACCTTCTCACAGACAGTGTTGAACTTTCAGGTAGGAGCCAACTGTGGTCAGACGACGATTCTAGCGATCCAGAGCATGTGGGCTAAGGCACTTGGTCGAGGTGTGCGCAATAAATCTGAATTCGATTCTCTTCAAGATATCGATGTGACAAGTGCTGACAGGGCGCAGGACGCAATGTGCGTGATTGATCGAGCCCTAGAGGAAGTTAATGCAACACGAGCCCGACTGGGAGCCTTCCAGAAGAACAATCTGGAAAGCAATCTGAGCTATCTGCGTTATGCTCACGAGAACCTGAGCAAGAGTGAGTCAGTGATTCGTGATGCGGATATTGCGGATGAGATGACCCAATTCACTCGCAACCAGATCATGATGGATACTACGATGGCTATGCTGGCTCAGGCAAACCAGCGTCCACAATCGGTGTTGCAGCTGTTGCAATAATAGAAGAGAGCAGGACCTTGGTTAGCAAGGTCCTTTAGCTTAAAATTCAGATTATCGAAAATATCTGAGTGAATACTTTCGGATGACCTTGCTGGTCTTCGGAAAGTACGCACGAAGCGTCAAAGTTAAATATCCATTTTCTACACTGGCTTTCGGTGTAGGGAGGGTGACACAGGGAGGTGTCATACCGTGTTCGATTAACGCCAATACGATAAAGACACCTACCCAATCAGATTCAAGGAGGAATTGTGTCACTACGAGTCAACACCAATATGCCGGCAATCAACAGTCACCGGAACTTGATCATCAACAACACTGAGCAAGCCAAGACCATGGAACGTTTGTCTTCCGGACTAAAAATTAATCGTGGCGCTGATGGTCCAGCTTCCTTGGTGATCAGTGAGCGTCTACGAGCTCAGACGGCTGGATTGAAGCAAGCCATCGATAACTCAGAAGCTGGAGTCTCGTTGGTACAAACAGCGGAAGCCGCACTGGATGAAGTCAGTTCAGCTTTGATCAATGCTCGCCAACTTGCCGTCGCATCGGCTAACGAAGCAGTAAATGATGAGTTCATGCTGCGAGCAAATCAGCAGGAGATCGACAACATTCTGTCAACTGTGAACCGAATTGCTCAAAATACTCAGTACGGCAAGAAAAACTTGCTTGATGGTAGCAAGGGAGCCACGGGTGTTGTTTCAGGAGCAAATTTAGAGTTCGTGGGAGCCACTCAGGCGACTGAGAGTTCAGGGCCAAGTGGATATGAGATTCACATCACTCAAGCATCACGTCGCGCACAAATCACTGGGTCAGTTGCTTTGACCAACGAGATCATTGATCGAGGTGAGCAGATTACGATCACGGAAGGTTCCAAGACAGTAAATTTCAAAACGATCAAGGGTGAGACTGTTGAAACTAACCTCAACGCATTGACAGCAGCAATCGAAGAAGCTGGGCTAAATCTGTCGCTGATTCGTCCCGCTGAAGACTCTACAGATGCTAATGCTCCACAGATCATTAGCCTGCGCCACAATGAATTTGGTAGTGAACACTCTTTCAAAGTATCAAGCAGCACAGCTGGTCTTGTTTCTACGCAAGGTGATGTCTACGACACGATTGACAACGGGCTGGACGTACAGGGTGAGATCAACGGTGAGGAAGCCACAGGAAAGGGCCAGATTCTAACTGGCAACGATGGAAACTCGAGCACCGAAGGGTTAGCGATCCGCTACACTGGCCAGGCGCTTCCAGGTGAGCCAAATCCACCAGATTTGCCTCAGCCTGAAACTGCCGCAGATCAGGTCACTCAGGCGAGTATGGGGAACTTGGTGCCAGTCAAAGCAGGAACGATTTCACTATCCCAGAACTCACTGGTCTTCCAGATTGGTTCCAACTGCGAGCAGACAACTTCGATAGCGTTGCGCAACATGCAAACCAACACATTAGGTACAGGAGTTGACAACGGAAGTGACTTTACCTCTTTGGCAGATATTGACGTGACGGATGCCGAGAAAGCTCAAGATGCGATGTGTGTGATTGACCGAGCTTTGGAAGAAGTTTCATCAACGCGAGGAGAGATTGGTGCCTTTCAAAAGAACAATCTGGAGAGCAACCTCAACTATCTGCGTATTGCGCATGAGAATGTATTGAATTCAGAGTCCGTAATTCGAGATGCAGATATGGCCGAGGAGATGACCAGGTTCACCCGCAACCAAATTATGACGGATTCTGCAACAGCAATGTTGGCCCAAGCGAATGCGCGATCACAGGCAGTTCTACAGTTACTGAATTAGGAAATGTAGCCAGATTGGCTGCATAAGTTTTCATAGAAAGCCTAACACAGGAAGTGTCAGGCTTAGATAAAGAATCTACATAGGTTCTAAACATCACAAGTGTTCATGGAGGAACAATGACTTTACGAGTAAACACCAATATTCCAGCGATCAACAGTCACCGTAACTTGATTCTGAACAACACGAATCAGGCTCGTACGATGGAGCGATTGTCTTCTGGTCTGAAGATCAACCGAGGAGCTGACGGTCCTGCTTCCTTAGTGATCAGCGAGCGTCTACGGGCTCAGACCGCTGGGTTAGAACAAGCAATTGATAACTCTGAGGCAGGGATAGCACTGGTGCAAACGGCAGAAGGCGCACTCAACGAAATGAGCTCAATATTGATCAACGCTCGACAGCTTGCTGTCGCTTCAGCTAATGAAGCAGTGAATGATGAGTTCATGCTGCGAGCGAATCAGCAAGAGATTGATAACATCATTGCAACAGTCAACCGGATTGCTCAGAACACAGAGTTCGGTAAGAACAAATTGCTCGATGGTAGCAAAGGTGCAAACGGAGTCGTTTCCGGAGCCAATTTGGAATTTGTTGGAGCCACCAGAGACACTAAGGCCTCTGGCCCTAGAGGTTATGCAGTCCACATTACGCAGGTAGCTCGGCGAACTCAAGTGACTGGCACCCTAGCTTTGACCAACGAGATCATTGATCGTGGTGAGCAGATCACCATTACAGAGGGATCCAAGACAGTTAACTTTCAAACGATCAAGGGTGAGACAGTTGAGAATAACATGAACGCCCTGACAGCTGCTGTTAAGGAAGCCGGGCTCAACTTGGACATGATCCGTCCTGAGGAAATCAACACGGATGCTAATGCTCCACAGGTCATCAGTCTGCGCCACAAGGAATTCGGCAGTGAACATAGTTTCCAAGTTTCTAGCACAACAGCAGGATTACTGAGCAGTCAATCTGATGTTTATGACACGATCACAAATGGTTTGGATGTGGCGGGTGAGATCAACGGTGAGGAAGCTTCTGGCAAGGGGCAGGTGCTAACTGGCAATGCCGGCAACACAAGCACAGATGGCTTGGCTATCCGCTACAATGGCTTGGCTCTTCCTGGTGAATTTCCGCCGGCTGATATTCCTGCGGAGATGACGCCGCCAGATCAGAGAAGTGAGGCACAACTCGGTAATCTGGTACCCGTTAAGGCTGGTACAGTTTCCTTGTCTCAGAACGCATTGGTCTTTCAGGTAGGTGCTAACTGTGAGCAGACAACCTCAGTTGCCTTGCGCAATATGCGAGCAAATAGTCTGGGCACAGGTGTAAAGAACGAGAGTGATTTTGGTTCACTTGCAGATATTGATGTGACAGATGCCCAAAAAGCTCAGGACGCAATGTGTGTGATTGATCGAGCCCTGGAAGAGGTTTCTTCAACTCGTGGTGAGATTGGTGCCTTCCAGAAGAACAATCTGGAGAGCAACTTGAACTACTTGCGCATCGCCCATGAGAACGTGATGAATTCAGAGTCAGTGATTCGTGATGCGGATATGGCCCAAGAGATGACCAACTTCACACGTAATCAGATCATGGTTGATTCCTCAACAGCGATGCTGGCACAGGCAAATGCACGAGCACAGTCCATCTTGAGATTGTTCAATTAAGCAAATGAATACGAAGAAAGTAGGGTTTTTCAGCAGCATCTTCGATAATTAGATTTACTAAGATTATTAATAGTGAAGGAACCACGGAAATGGGTATTTCAGCGTTTTCCGCCTTCACTTACGGCCTCCAGGCCATTTTCGAAGAGGCTGACACAGGGACGTGTCGGACCTCGATCAATAGAATCCCGTGGGGATTCATTCCCTGCGGGGGATTCTAACTATCAAAAGTGATCAAGGAGGAACTATGTCACTTCGCGTTAACACCAATATGCCAGCGATCAACAGCCATCGCAATCTGATCACCAATAACGCCGAGCAGGCCAAAACCATGGAGCGCTTGTCTTCTGGCTTGAAGATCAACCGAGGAGCTGACGGACCTGCTGCCTTAGTCATCAGCGAGCGCCTGAGATCACAGACTGCTGGTTTGAAACAAGCTATTGATAACTCAGAAGCCGGTGTAGCTCTGGTGCAGACGGCAGAAGCAGCTTTGAATGAGGTCAGTTCAGCTCTGATCAATGCTCGTCAACTGGCTGTTGCCTCGGCCAACGAAGCTGTCAACGATGAGTTCATGCTGCGAGCAAATCAGCAAGAGATCGACAACATTCTGGCAACAGTCAACCGGATCGCCAAGAACACACAGTTTGGCCAGAAGAACCTGCTTGACGGTAGCAAGGGTGCCACGGGAGTAGTTTCTGGAACAAATCTGGAGTTTGTTGGAGCTAGCCAGGCAACCCAGAGTTCAGGTCCCAATGGATATAACGTTGATATTACCCAGGCAGCCCGTCGCGCGCAGGTAACAGGGGTTCAGGCGTTGACAAATGGAATTATTGACCGAGGAGAGCAGATCACGATCATTGAGGGGGCGAAGACTGTAAACTTCCAGACAATCAAGGGAGAGACAGTTGAGACGAACCTGAATGCGCTGAATGCAGCGATTCAGGAAGCAGGCCTGAACGTAGATATGATTCGCTTCGATGAAAAATCTACCGATCCAAATTCGCCGCAGATCATTAGCTTGCGCCACAAAGAATTTGGCAGCGAACACTCCTTCAAGGTTGCAACCACAACGGCTGGACTTTTGGGTAGCCGGGCGGATGTCTACGACACCATCGAGAATGGTTTGGATGTCGCTGGTGAGATCAATGGTGAGGAAGCCTCGGGTAAGGGCCAGATTCTGACTGGGAACTCTGGTAATTCCAACACCGATGGATTGGCAATACGCTACACCGGCTTGGCTCTGCCTGGCCTAGTTCCCCCGGCAGATGTTCCGGCTGAGATGACTCCACCGAATCAGATGGTGGAGCGAGATCTGGGCAACATGGGTCGAGTGCGAGCTGGTTCGATTGCCTTGGCGCAGAACTCACTGGTCTTCCAGATTGGTTCAAACTGTGAGCAGACCACGTCTATCTCATTGCGCAACATGCAGACCAATACACTGGGGACTGGTGTTGACAACGAAAGTGATTTTGTCTCCTTGGCAGATATTGATGTGACCGGTGCCCAGAAGGCTCAGGATGCGATGTGTGTGATTGATCGAGCCCTGGAAGAAGTCTCCTCAACACGTGGTGAGATTGGTGCCTTCCAGAAGAATAATCTGGAGAGCAACCTGAACTACTTGCGAATCGCTCATGAGAACGTGATGAGTTCCGAATCTGTGATCCGCGATGCCGATATGGCGGAAGAGATGACCAAGTTCACTCGCAACCAGATCATGACGGATTCAGCAACAGCAATGTTGGCTCAGGCGAATGCAAGATCTCAGTCCATTCTCCGCTTGTTCAACTGATTCCACTGCAAACCTTGGAAATCTCTGGAAGTTCTTATTCCAGAGTTTCCCTCAGATAAAAGTTGGTGGATTTTTGGGAAGGTATCTGCTGGGTACCTTCTAATAAATCCATGACTAGAGCATAACTTGGACTGGTCGTGATGAACTAAGCTCTTCGAAATGAAAGTTACTGTGGAGGTCTATCTGACTTTCCTCTTTAAATCCGTAAAAGGCTTACGGACTGCTAAGATCTTGGTGAAGCGAATTTCGATTTCAGTTAGTGATTTCCTAGTTCAGATCTGTCTGTCTAGCAAATATTTCATCTGAAGCGATCAAAGAGTCGCATCTGCGTGGACTTATCGCACAGTAACTAAAATAAGCTGAGAAGAGTCAGTCAAAATTTTAATAATCTTAATTATTGAAGTATCAATTAATGAAGTAGGTAAGAGAGCAAGCATTGAACTGCTTCTTCCACTTCGTACAAGGCCCGAGAGCCATTTTTTATGAGGCTGACACAG
>JAQWOT010000126.1 GCA_029245725.1 SAR324 cluster bacterium
GAAGCTCCAGAGCCAGTCTTGGTTTTACGTCCGCTAAGTCCTCCAGAGTGGGCTTGGCTCGCCTACCAAATTGGTAATCGTCACTTGCCACTGATGATCACGGATTTCGAACTGATTTGCCCCCATGAACCTGCTGCAGAGCATCTCTTTCAGCAACTGGGGATCAACTACGAAGTCAGTGAACGCCCCTTCACCCCAGCCATCCCACAGAGTGGACACACCCACTGAGAATGCTGGACTGGAGCAGTGGCTGAGTGTACTGCATCTGAGTGATAGCGCTTTGCCCATTGGGGCCTTCGCTTACTCAGAGGGTCTGGAGTCGGCTATTCAACTTGATGCTCTTCAAACTCCTGACGACCTTGGCACCTGGTGGGAACTGTGGCGAACAGAGACCTTCCGCTGGCAAGAGGGTCCAGCTCTCTGTCAACTGATGAAGGCAATCAAGCGAGATGATTGGCGACGTGTTCAAGTTCTCAATCAGGAACTGACCGCACTCAAGCCAGCAGTTGCACTAAGAGATGGAAGTCACATTCTGGGAAAACGCATGTTGACGACCTGTGCAGATCTCTATCCGGATCTTCCTGCAGATCGTCTAGAAAAATTATTGCCAACACTCAACGTACTGACAGTCCAAGCAACCTTACTTGCAACCCTGAACGTCCCACAAGATGTAGCGCTGGCAAGCTTTGCCTTCGGCCGCTTGAATCAATCACTTTCTGCAGCACTGCGTTTGTTCGCCTTAGGACAGCAAACTGGACAAGTCCTGCTTCTAAAGCAGTTGCGGTTGATTCCAAGAACTGTGACTGAAATCCTTGGGGATGCCAAATCTCCATTACGCTCATTCACCCCAAGAGTCGACTTGCTGCAAATGAAACACACAGGTCTTTACACCCGTCTGTTTCGCTCTTAGAAAAAACTTAACAATCCGGAGAAATCATGAAAAAAGTTGTCAAAGTCGGCATTGGTGGGCCAGTTGGTTCAGGGAAAACGGCATTACTGGATCGCCTCTGTAAGGCAATGCGTAACCACTACCGAATGGCGGTTGTCACCAATGACATTTTCACTCGCGAAGACATGGAATTTTTGATTCGTAGTGAGGCGTTGTCTGAAGACCGGATCTATGGTGTACAAACAGGAGGATGTCCTCACACCGCAATTCGAGAGGATGCTTCACTAAATTTTGAAGCGATTGATCAAGCCTTGAGTGATCACCCAGACCTAGAACTAATCTTCGTCGAGAGTGGTGGGGACAACCTAGCAGCCAGTTTCAGCCCTGAACTTGTTGATGCATCCATCTATGTGATTGATGTCTCTGGAGGTGACAAGGTCCCTCGTAAAGGGGGCCCAGGTGTAACTCGTTCAGACTTATTGATCATCAATAAAATTGATATCGCGCCATTTGTTGGAGCTTCTCTAGAAGTGATGGATCGTGATTCCAAAAAGATGCGAGGTGATCGACCCTTTGTCTTCACGAATCTCAAAGACAAAACAGGGCTCGATACTGTCATCTACTGGATTCAAACCGAAGTATTGTTGGAGAGTGAACCAAACTCCATCGCTGTCTGATGCATTCCAAACTTAACTTAACTTTCGGTTATCACCGAGGTCAAACTCGACTGACAGATGTTCAGGCTGATAGTGTTTTCAAAGTGACCAGACCCGTATCACTTACTGACGGTTCAGGGTTACAGTTAATTTTGATGAGTCCTGCTCCTGGCATCTTTGGTGGAGACTTGTGGGAGATCAATATTCATGCGGAACCTGGCACACAAGTTCATCTGACGACGCAGGGAGCGTTACGAATTCACCCCTCACAGAGAGGCGACATTGCCCAGCAAAAGTTACGTTATACTTTGCAAGCTGAATCCAATCTCACGATTTATAGTGATCCGGTAATTCCTTTTGCTGAGTCTCAATTCAACCAGCAGACTGTACTGGAGGTAGAAGCAGGGGCTCAGCTTGGCTTCTGGGAAGCCTACATGGCAGGTCGTCTGGCTCACGGGGAGGCCTGGTGTTTTCAACTCCTGCAGAGTGAAACAAAGTTATTCGCTGGCAGCGAGTTGCACTATCTGGATCGCTCCCTACTCTGTCCAACTGAACAAGGTTTTAGCAATCCATTCCAGCTAGGTAACTATCCGATCTGGGCGAGTGCTCTGGCATTTGTGCCCGATAACTATTTCGTTCCAACCGAATGGCCTAAAAACTGCGAAGTTGCTGTTGACCAACTAGCACCAAACTTACACCTCCTGCGTTGTCTTGCGGCAGATGGTCAGGTGCTAAGGCAGATTCAGCATCTCTGGTTAAAATCATTACCACAAAGTATTTCTCAAGCAATGAGCGCCTCAGCTTAATTTTTCAGTTCTCAGGACGAATCTGTCTCAGCGCTTGCAAAAGATCTTCACGTGTAATTGGGTTCATTCGTTTGAGCTCTCCATGCACCGCTCTTTGAACTGCCAACAGCGCAGCTCGATTGCAAGCTGCCGACAGTTCTGCTCCACTCCAGCCTTCCGTTAGACCAGCCAAGTAAGTTGCATCAACCTCGGCACTGAGTGGTTTTTGCTTTAAGTGGATCTTCAAAATCTCTTCGCGCTCCATTGTGTCAGGTGGTGCAAATTTAACGATCTCGTCAAAGCGTCCTGGCCGTAGAATCGCTTCGTCAAGTCGATCCACACGATTCGTAGCTCCGAGTACAAGCACACCCTTGAGCTCCTCAATCCCATCCATTTCAACCAGGAATTGAGCGAGTATACGCTCAGAGACCGCAGCATCCAAACCCATCATTCCACGGGCAGGTAAAAATGCGTCTAGTTCATCAAAAAAAAGAATACAAGGGGCGGCTTGTCTTGCTCTTCGGAAAATATCCCGCAGACGTTGTTCTGACTCTCCGACATACTTCGAGTGTAAATCTGCGCCTTTCATCGCAACGAAGTTGGCCTGACTTTCAGTTGCCAATGCCTTTGCCAGCAGGGTCTTGCCGCAACCAGGGGGTCCCACCAACAGGATCCCTCGAGATGGCCTCAAACCAGCCTGCACAAACAAATGCCCATAGCGCAAAGGCCACTCGACTGCTTCGATCAGACGTGATTTGACTGTGGAAAGCCCTCCAACTTCTTCCCATTTGACGTTTGGCACACTGATTACTGTTTCCCGTAGCGCCGAGGGTTCAACCTCTCGAAAAGCAGCTGCGAAGTCTGGCAATCCAACCTTGATAGAACTCAAATCAAGTTGAGCAACCGGTGTTTTCTTAAGTACTCTGCGCAGAGCCTGCAAAGCTGCCTCTCGACAGAGGGCCGCTAGATCAGCACCAACAAAGCCATGTGTCCGACGAGCCATATCGTCTAGGTCAACCCCCTTTGTCAGAGGCATTGGCTGCGTGTGAATTTCTAAAATTTCTCTGCGTCCTAGTTGGTCCGGAACTGGAATCTCAATCTCTCGATCAAAGCGACCGGGTCTGCGGAGAGCAGGGTCTAGAGCATTCGGCCGATTCGTTGCACCAATAATAATAATTTGGCCCCGATCGTCCAGACCATCCATCAGGGTCAGTAACTGAGCAACGACTCTTTTTTCCAGATCACCAAAAGACTGGTCACGTTTTGGAGCTAGCGCATCAATTTCATCGATAAAGAGTATCGCTGGCACTGCCCGTTGAGCCTGATCGAAGAGCTTGCGCAGTCGGGCTTCACTTTCACCATAGTATTTGTTGATGATCTCTGGGCCACTGATGCTAAAAAAGTGAACACCTGCAATCTTGGCTAAAGTTCGTGCGATTAGGGTCTTGCCACACCCTGGTGGACCATGGAGCAGCACCCCAGTGGGAGGCTTGATGCCCAAACGTTCAAAGACTTCTGGTTTCTGTAATGGTAGTTCTATCAACTCGCGAATGCGTTCCATCCTCTCCCCCAAGCCACCGATGGCTTGATCATATTTTGGTTCTTCCTTAGGCGGAGAATCTGAACTCGGTGCAGAAGAAGAATGTCGATTATTCTGATTATCTGAATTGTAAGTAAAATTTGTACGATTAGCCTGGTTGCGAAAACTTTTCTCCCACTCTTCGGGAGAAGCGTCTCCTACCTGTGAGAGGTTTTCCACCAACTCAGAAAAACCCTGAAAGAGCATTTCAAATGGATCATCGGGTGGTCTTCTTTGGTTGTTGTCCTTACTCATTTGGAAACCTTTGATCCTTAGACCGATCAACTGAATTTAAAAATTGTTGAACCAGCACTGTAGCCATAGAAGTGCGTGTTCAAAACAAAGCACACCAAGTTCCTGAACAAAATGAGATATTCAATCATGTTGAAAATAGCTTTTGCAATGACGTACTTTGCGCTACTAGGTGCTTGTTCTAATAGTAACCCCACTCCTCAGATTGCAGAGAAAAAACCTCCGAAGTTGATTCCCAAGTCCGCCATCCAGGAGTGTGCTTACATCGAGGAATTTCTGGAAATGCGTCGTTGCGAAGTTGCTTATAACAACCGGTATTATAGCGTGAAAGCAGGATTTACAACCATAGATGTCGTACTTCAACCAAATCGGTCTATCGAAAAACCACAATTTGAAAAATGAGATTACCCAAAAGTGCTCATTCTATTGTTGCATTCAGTTAATTACCAGCAGAGCATCTTAGTAAACACAATCTGACTCTCCTAGCGAAATCATTGAGGACAGTCCTGACGCCTCTTTTCATGATTTTGAATTGATGCAACTGTGACTGTAACCCTACAGTAACTAACCAGAGCTTAACACCAGACTCGGATCTCGCTCGATCAGGATTCTAGATAAATACTTCAAAATCATTGAGAATCTTCCTCGATAGGTTCCAACATACCTCACACAATAACTTACAACATTTTCTAGTTTAAGAACATAGTGTTAGGCTATGTTTCACATGGCAATCTCTCTAATTTCAATACATCACTTCTCAAATATCAATGCTTGACACCAGTTCCCGAGCAAAAAGCAAGCAACTTTCCAACTTTCTTCCAGCCTTTCGTTTCTTGCGACCCTATAAATGGCGAATCCTGCTCGCAGGTATAGCCTTGGTCACTACCGCTGGTGTCTCCCTTTCCCTTGGACAAGGAGTGCGCTTATTGATTGATCAGGGTTTCGTAGCTGGATCCCCAGAGGCTTTGACTCAGACGTTGTTATTGTTTCTTGTACTCATAACCCTACTCGCACTTGGAACTTTTTTGAGATTTTACTTGGTTTCCTGGCTGGGAGAACGTGTCAGCGCAGATCTGCGCAAGGCTGTCTTTCAACATTTGTTACAGTTACACCCAGGCTTTTTTGAAACCAATCTCAGTGGGGAAATTCAGGCGCGAATTACAGCCGACACTACGGTTCTGCAAACAGTTATTGGATCATCTCTATCAGTAGCCCTGAGAAACGTGTTGCTCTTTTTAGGTGGCATCGCTTGGCTTTTCTGGACCAACCCCAAGCTAACATCCATCGTATTGATTGCGGTGCCCCTTCTCGTTGCACCAGTTGTCATCTTTGGTCGTAGTGTACGAAAACTCTCAAGGACCAGCCAAGATAAAGTAGCTTCAGTAGGAGCTTACGTGGGGGAGGCTTTACAGCACATCAAGATTGTTCAGGGCATGAACCATCAACAGGTGGACGAGAAGTCCTTTTCACAACACGTTGAGTCTGCATTTGGTGCTGGAATTCAGCGCATCCGACAGCGAGCTTTTCTGATCGCTATCGTGATGATGTTAGTCCTTGGATCGATCGGAGGCATGATATGGGTGGGTGGTCAGGATGTTTTGGCAGGTAGAGTGACACCCGGAGAATTAGCAGCCTTTGTCTTCTATGCGTTAATTGTAGCAAGCTCTCTGGGTTTTCTAAGTGAGGTCATTGGAGATCTCCAACGAGCAGCCGGAGCAACGGAGCGCTTGATTGAACTACTTGAGGCAGAAAGCGAGATAACTGATCCTGTCTACCCACAACTACTACCTTCTTTGGTGCGAGGCTCTGTGGAGATAAATGATCTGCATTTTTGTTATCCCTCTCGTCCTGATTCACTTATATTACAAGCAGTCAACTTGCACATTGAACCAGGAATGACAATGGCTCTTGTTGGTCCTTCTGGGGCTGGCAAGTCAACATTGTTAGAGTTGCTACTGCGCTTCTATGATCCTCTCCAAGGGTCCATACACTTTGAGGGAATTGATCTTCGCTCACTCACCTTGCAAGAGCTTCGACGACATATCGCTTTTGTCCCCCAACAACCAACTCTCTTCAGCGCCAACGTTTGGGAAAACCTACGTTATGGGCAACCCAATGCATCCAAGGAGGAGATGCTTGCTGCAACAAGGGATGCCAATGCTGAAGAATTTTTGAACAAGTTGCCTCAGGGCTTTGATAGTTTTCTTGGAGAGCAGGGAGTGAGACTCTCAGGCGGACAACGTCAACGCCTGGCGATTGCTCGAGCGATTTTGCGAGATCCCAAGTTGTTACTACTTGATGAGGCCACAAGTGCGTTGGATGCGGAGAGTGAACGAATGGTACAGGAAGCTTTATTAAGATTGATGCAGGAGAGAACAACAATCGTAATTGCTCATCGACTGGCAACGGTGATTCATGCAGATCAAATTGCAGTCATGGACCATGGTCGAGTGGTTGCCCTCGGCACTCATCAGCAAATATTACACACCTCACCACTCTACAGCCGACTAGCAGAACTCCAGTTTCGCCAGGAAACTATCCAAGCTGCCTAAGTTATAGTAAATTTTGCTTTTGCTATCACTTGATGTGGCTGCCTTTCCAATTATCTACTAACATTTCTTGAACAACTCACTTGACAAGTACAGTGAATCGCTAATAGTCTTAAGTGTTCCGCGAGAGTAGCTCAGTTGGTAGAGCGTCAGCCTTCCAAGCTGAAAGTCGCGGGTTCGAGACCCGTCTCTCGCTCCAGCTTTCTCCTTCAGGAGGGGAGAATCTGACAATACCGCACTCCTGACATCACATCGCGGGGTGGAGCAGCCAGGTAGCTCATCGGGCTCATAACCCGAAGGTCGCAGGTTCAAATCCTGCCCCCGCCACCATACTTTTCCTCAGTAAAATCAGTATTTAACCTAGCTTACCACTTTTCTGGTTCTCACCCGGATTTCGATTTACCCAACCATATACCCAACCATTTGGCGGGATTTTCTGTCCCAATCTGGCCCCACTTTTGACTGACAACCGATTATTTATTTTTAAATTTATCTTCGAAACTCTAGGGCGAATTTTGACGTTTGTGGATGAAGCAGAATGT
>JAQWOT010000127.1 GCA_029245725.1 SAR324 cluster bacterium
GTGATAATAGCGCTGATGGCTGTACGGTTCGAAAAAGGGAGTGTATTCATGCGGCAACTCCAGTTTGGGCTGGACGTGCGGTTATGTGTTCGGTTGAAGCATATTCACTTTCACTGGACAAGAGTACAGATTCACTAAGTGCATATGCTATTAAGCCAACAAGGGTCGCAGCAACAGCAGTATGGAGAGCAGAAACGGGAACGGGAATCCGATAGAGCGCATTGACTATACCTACTAAGACCTCCAATGGAATCAGTAGCAGAATTGCATAGCCGACATGACGAATTCCAGGTAGAGATGAACTCGTGCGCAGTTGCCAAGCCAAGAACATTAGCCAAGTTCCACCAAAAATAGCGAAGAAGCGATGCAGCATGTGAATCCATTCGTTGAAGTGATTCGGCATGAACTGTCCTACAAAAGCGTCTGGTACGTTTGGACTTCCATCTGGGGCTGGTATGGCTATGGATAAAGGAGCGCCACTATGACAACCAGGGAAAGCCGAACAGGAGTAACCAGAATAGGTTGTGCTGTTTTTACCACCGGAGATTAGAATTATCGTAAGTATTAGTGCCATTCCAGCTATCTTCCTGGTCATTGGGCTCCAACTACTCCACCTTACCCAACTGAACGTTCTTGGGCGCTTGTTGAGATGGAAAGTCTTCCAAGCAAAATAAACCAGCAGCGCAAAGGTTAGATTTCCTCCGATCAAGTGACCTGTGACGATGTAAGGATTCAGAAGCATCGTCACAGTTAGCCCTCCAAGTATTCCCTGGATTAAAACCATTACCAAGCAGACCAGACTGAGGTTTCTGTATTCACGATAGTGAGGACGGGAGAAAGCTAGTATAACCATTAAAACAATCAACATACCAAGCAGGGTGGCAATGAAGCGATGGCCCACTTCGAGCGCAATCTCGTATCCAGGTGGTGGGATAAATTGCCCATAACACAGTGGCCAGTCTGGGCAAGCCAATCCAGCACCCTTGAGACGTACGAAGGCACCAAATGAAATGAGAGGCCAAGTGAGAATTGCCGAACCTAGTGCAAGCCATTTCATCATTTTAAATTATTTTTAAAGAAGGTAGAAATTGTAAAAGAGATTTCCAAAAAATTAACTAATGGAGGCTTTAATAACAAGCCAAACACCAAAAATCAGATGTGTGGTCGTACGCTGCGTTTGCACACAAATGGTTCTTCTAACCTAGCCAACAATAACATTGTCTAGTTTCAACTTGCTCTCAGAGTGAATTAGATTTAGCATAAACAGTTTAATTTTATTCAGTAAGACTCAGTTCAATTTTTCTCCTCAGTCGAAGGCTACCAATGACTTATGTTGTCACTGCACATTGCAATGGATGCAAGTATACTGACTGTGTGGAGGTCTGTCCGGTAGAGGCCTTCCACGAAGGACCAGAAATGGTCTATATCAACCCGGAATCATGCATTGACTGCAACGCCTGTGTGGAAGAATGCCCCGTCGAGGCAATCTATGCGGATGTGGATCTGCCTGAGAAGCATCAAGAATATTTAGAGATCAATGCTGATAAAAGCCAAGAATTTCCTGTGATTAGCGAGAAATCAGATCCTTTATCTACTGCAAGAACTTTGGACGAGATCAAAGCCGCAGGTGACTGATTGACATGGAAAGATTTATTCAAGTCTCTGTGATGTCAGAATCCAAGGCCTGGATTCAAGAAGGTGAACTTCAGGCAGATGAGATGCCCAGACTCATCGATATCTTGGTAGCAGGTTCACTTCTACAATTTTGTATTAACCTAGAACGAAAAAAAGAAGAAGTTATCTGTTCTGGAAATCTTGAAGGAACGTTATCAATTGCTTGCGATCGTTGTGGTCAACCGCTGAAACTTGATGTAGACGAAGAATTCACCTTCAAAATGGTTCCTGAGGCGAATTTGGATTCTCAGAATGGGAAAGAAGTTTTTTTGGAAGATGAAGACTTGGACATGGACTTTTATCGAGATGACCAAATTGACTGGAAGAGTATTTTAGAAGATCAGGTAATACTAGCTCTTCCAATTAGAAATTTGTGTGAGGAGCAAGGGCAATTAGCCTGTGAAATCCCGTTGAATCCTCAAGAAATTGAAAATCTGAAGACAGATAATCCATTTTCAAGCCTGAGTAATTCAGGTTGGGAAAATAATTGATCGGTCCCACAAATACATGGAGAAATCATGGCAGTCCCAAAACGAAAAATTTCCAAAAGCAGACGTGATAACCGCAGAGGTCATGTCAATGTTACAGTTCCTGCGCTTTCAAGTTGTACCAATTGTGGTGAAATGACACGTCCACATCGAGTTTGTCAGCATTGCGGATACTTTAAAGGTGTTCAAGTTATGGAAGTTAAGCAGCAGTTTTAATTATATCAGAATCCTCCGAGGGGGTATCCATCCCCCTTCCAACCTACCATCATGTATAAGCATGCCAGTAGCGGTTGATGCGATGGGGGGAGATTCCCCATTATCCATCCAGTTGGAGGGAGCCGTACGAGCTGCCAACGAATTAGGCATTGAAGTGGTTCTTGTTGGTCACGAGACGCAAATCAAGGACCGACTAAAAAACATGCCGCATTCAGTAAACAAAGTCCGTATTGTCCACTGTGAGGAGATGGTGGAAATGCATGAATCTCCAAGTCAAGCGTTACGGCAGAAAAAGGATTCTTCAATCCGTGTTGCGATGGATCTGCACAAGCGTGGAGAGGTTAGTGCTGTCGTGAGTGCCGGCAATACAGGCGCTGCAATGGCTACTGCCAAATTTGTTCTTAAATCTATTCCAAAAATAGATCGGCCTGCTATCGCTACCCTCATGCCGAGCACACATCGCAATCGCCCCTTCGTGATTTTAGATATTGGTGCCAATACGGATTGCAAACCAGAATATTTACTGCAATTTGCGCTGATGGGTGGAGCCTATGCTCAAACGATGCTAAGCATCGATAATCCACGGGTAGCTCTTCTCAACAACGGTGAAGAAGAGGGTAAGGGTAATCAAAACCTTAAGGAAACTTATCCCTTGCTAAAAAAGAGCACGCTCAATTTTTATGGGAACATCGAAGGCAAGTTGATGTACCAGAATGAAGTGGATGTGGTGGTATGCGATGGCTTTGTAGGGAATATCACACTAAAGGTGGCAGAGGGGACCTTTGATTTTGTAAGGCAGGTTCTTAAGGAAGAGATTGAGAAATCTTGGGTGGCGAAGTTAGGATATTTGTTGATGAAGGGGCCATTCAAGGCTTTGAAAGAGAGGGGAGATTACACTGAGATTGGAGGAGCTCCACTTCTCGGGGTCCAGGGCACAGTCGTCATCTGCCACGGGAGCTCAAAGCCTTACTCGATTAGAAACGCAATTCGTCATGCCGATAACTGTGCAAGTATGAAGTTGAACGATAAAATTTCCTCCCTTGTTCTAGAAAATCAGAATCTGCTTTTGCCACGGAACGAAACCACTCCACTAGCTGCTACTGGATAAATCCTCAGTTTTGTTGCAGGTGCATCTTCAATTGCTCCTGCACAAATTCTTCGCATGCGTCCCAGTGCATGTTTTCTCGCTTTAGCCTTTCGTATAAATTAAAGAGAATCTGAAACTGATCCATCAGGCTGATCCCTTGATTAATGAGATCTAGGGGTAGGAGGCGGTGGCGCAGAAGATTCAGGGTGTAAACTGTCTCTTGGTAGGAGTTTTTGCTCAGCAGTTTCTCATCGTAATCATGCATCAGGTAGCAAAACAGGAAAAAGCCTTCATCATCCAATTCCCGGGCCCATTGCCAGGTTTGATCCTGGAATTCATGCTTCTCAAGGAACTCATCTCGGGCTTGATGAATCATCCCATAAAATTCTTCTTCTTCCTGCATTATTGCTCGGTTCGATTCAGCGGTAATAGGGATTTGATCCGCTATCATGGTCAGTTGCATCATGGATGGCAACGATATCTGGTACAGTTTCTTTCATCATTACTTCTACACCCTGCTTAAGAGTTACATCCACCATTCCACATCCTTGGCAGCCTCCTCCAAATCTCAAGAATACTTCACCATTTTCAATTTTACTTAAACTGACGACACCTCCATGGGAAGCAACCATAGGATTGACCTGCTCATCTAAAACTTGACGCACTCGATCTTCAAAATTTCCACGTAGTTTCCCTATACCAAGTCCTTCATTAACTACCTCGATCTCCCCTGTGTCTTCATCAATTTGGATTTCGGTACCTTCTAGAAATGGTAGTAATGAGAAATCCATCCAGAAAATAATTCCTTCCTTCTCGAAACGTTGCATTTGCTCGGTATCGTCATCTTTTAGAGGTCGAAGTGTATAGACACCTTTGGTCGGAGATTTTGGTTCAACAGCTAGTAGCCATCCATCTGAGGCATCCTCATGCGGAGATTGGATTTTTTTCAAAGCCTCAGGACTAATAGTAAAAAATGATTCATCTACTTGTTCATAAAGATCCAAGAAGCGGTCTACATAGTAGAACGTATCAAAGCCATTGTCGTAGAGAATTTCAGCTGCTGTTAGTGTTTCTCCTTGTCCTCCACCGTAAAGTAAAATGTCTCCAGTGAAAGGCATTTGGTAGATTGAATTTTCGAAGTGCTCAATAGGAAGATTATGTGCACCAGGCAAATGGGAAATTTCATAATCACCCGCACCCCGAAGATCAAACAAGTAAACTCGCTCCGCAGTGCGGCGCTTTGCAAAAAAATCTTTGACGCTCAGTTGATAATTTTCTGGACGGAATAACTCATCTTCAGTATTTGAAAGATCCTTGAATTTGAACATGGATCACCTGTTGAGGGAGGTTGCTAATGAACTAAGAATATCTCAAGGGTTGTTGGCTGTCAATTTGAGCCGGTTGATATGTTGAAAGATTCTTGAAGTTATAAATAAGCCTATATAGTCTGAAGCGTTTTTGTCTTTTTCACCTTAGCCAAACAGGAGGGGTTATGGAAAGGAAGACACTAAAGGTCCTTAGCAGAGTCCGAAATCTTCAGCAACAACTTTTTCAAGAACTGAGTCAGGGAGAGAAATCAACTCCCAGAAAAGCGAGGTTATTTTCAGAGTTGGAGACGTTGAGGAAATGGCAACCTTACCCGAAACGGACACTTGATTAATGGTGAGCCGAAGAAGGGGTCGGAGATACTAAAAGTAACTTTGACCCCTTTTTGTTTTTTTAGGCATTGCCTAAAACTGTTTTGGTGCGTTTGGTGTTGGTTGCAGAGTTGTTTTCAGTGATCTCTTGCAGAAGCGCCTCTAGAGGATGCATAG
>JAQWOT010000128.1 GCA_029245725.1 SAR324 cluster bacterium
GTTTAAGCCTGTTTTGGCAGGTAAATGGGGGGATCATTGGAAGTCATTGGCTTTTGGGAAGCAGCCCAATGTAGAAATCAGTAGCTAAGTTAGACCTCCAAGCCCAGCAGGGCTTTCTCATACATGCCCTCAGCATTGCCAGATTGCTCAAGCTGGGCTTTTAGCTTCAAGGCCTTCAACAACTCATCATACTTTCCGGCAATCGCTAGCACCCTGATCGTTGCTCTCAGCATACCTTCCCAATCATTGGGAGCTTGCTCCATTGTCTCCAGTAGCGGCAACGCTTGATGACGTTCAAAGATTCTCAGTCGCTGACACAGCTGATTTAGGGCTTGTAGAGCGGTCTCGAAATCCTTTGCCTCCAGTGCCCGCTCCATCAACTCGACGTACTTACTGGCTACAAGATCAGCCTGAATCTCCAGCCGTCTAGCACGAGCTTCCTGAGCTTCAATCAGTGCTGCTCTAACCTTGGGATGTCTTTTGAGACCATAGCCTATCTCGGACGGGTAGCGGGTCTGATAGCCTGCTCTTCTTGCAGCCTCAGCGGCATTTCCACTCAGTAAATACTCTGAGACGAAACGCTCCTGCTTCCAGGTAAGGTTCTTTGCTTGGTGCATGTTGATCCTAGTAGGCTATTAGATGACTGGTAACCAAATTTGACTGCGTGTGAAAATCAATTAGGGGAGGTAAGAAAAAGAGGTAGGGGGATATGTTACTCCTTGCCCCCTATACTATAAAGAAAGATCCTTTAAATATTTCTTAGATAGTAATTAATACTGTAGTTAAATTTTCATATTTACAGGCTATGACCAATCGGGTTGGTTCTTAATCGGGACTGATCGTAACAGGGGGGATAGTACTCTTAGTTGTTCACATTGTAGCGTTAGAATTCCAATGACAAAAGCCATGACAGAAGCATGACAGTTCTCGAAATCATGACAGTTCTCGTTGTGCAACTGCACAATGAATGGGACAAACATGTGACATTTGCAAAGGTGGGTCAAGACCTTTGTCTGCTCTCGGTCATTTTTGCAGAGAACTGTCATCGAACTGTCATGGTCTCCAGCCCAGACAGATACTGGGCTCCAGCAAAATCATGACAGAATGACAGTTTTTCTGGTTCACACACTGATAATCAACCCCCTGTTCCCCATATAAGGAGCCGGGAAGCAAAAAGATCTGTCATTCGGTCATGAACTGTCATTCGCTACTATTTCCCTTCTTATTTTGAGGTTGTATGAACACAGTTTTTAATTTATTTTTATTTATCTTCTTCAGCGCTATCAGCTTTATGCTTTTAGTTTGAGGTCAACAATCGAAATTTAGCAGCTTATTTACCACTTTAGAAGTAAGAAACTTTCTATGAAACAATAATTTTTTATGCTCTAGTTATTGTCTTTCCAAAGCTTTATTTAACATGCTCTCGATTTCTGCCCTATCAAGAAAAGTTTTACGGCCTATCTTTACTCTCCGAATCTTTCCCTGGCTCAACCAGTTGTTCAACGTGTTCGGACTCAGCCTGAGGATCTCAGAACCTTCGGCTAATGTTAGTAGAGGGTGAGATTCTTGGTTCGACATTAGCTGGCATCTCTGTCTTGACATTAAACTCAAAAAAATAAAAATATAGATATATAAACTAATATAGTTTACAAGTTCAGGTTTATTTCGTCAATCAATTTCAAGTGAAGTGAATGGCCAGACCCCGCTTTAAGCCAGAGCCGCAGCTTCTTCCTGAGACCAAAAGACTAGCGTTACTTATTGAAGAACTGGGTATCTCCCGCCGAGAGTTTGCTAGACGCTTAGGAATGTCTCCTAGTGGCTTAGGAGCTCTCTTCCAAAGAGCAGCCACAGTCTCTGTTGTAATGGCCAAAGCCGTGGAGTGCGAGTTTGGAGTTCGCCACCAGTGGCTGCTCAGTGGTCAAGGGACCAAGTGGTACAACGCCTGGGAAGGCCTGAGACCCAGTGAGCGATGGTTGCTAAAGATGCTCAGTCGGCAGGATCATTTCTCGTTGGTTGTGCAGGTTGAGCTACCCCTCAATCTGGCTGTCAGTTTTTTTCAGCAGGAGTTGCTGAGATTACAGCAGGAGTTGGTGGCTCAACAGTTGGGCCGGCATATAGTGATGAAAGAACTCTATGACTGGCAGCAGAATATTGCTCTTTGGCTTAGAGGGGACTGGCGGGATCTTCGGCAGGAGTTAAGCCAGAACAGTGATATGTCAACTGAAGTGAACAGCGCAGCCCCCGGTCTAGAGGAACAAAGTTCACCGAGGCAGTGGCAGACAGCCCGCTACTACTACATGGATATCACGGTGATGGAGGAGACTAAGCGGCCTTCTCTAGAGGCAGTAGAGTTCGGCATTGAACTGGACCGAGCTTGGATCGATGATCGGCGTCAACAACTGCACGAGCGTTGGTATGCACTCAGTGATATGGTTCAGAAGTGTCTTAAAGAAGACGAGTCTGGTTGGCTAAGCATGGAGTAGAGTATTCGATGGTTCAGCTTAATCAACACAAGAAATCAAAGAGGATTTATGGGACTAGAGATTGAGTGTCCAAAATGTGGTCATTGGAACTCAGAAAGTACAAGCATCTGTAAAGGCCGGTTTCGGCGCGGGCCCAACAAAGGCAAACTCTGTGGATTTGCCCGACTGAAAAAAGAGCCGAATAAAAACTACCGCATCGAATACCGTCAGGGTGGCAAGAAGATAAGGGAGTCAATTGGGCCATCCAAGGCGGCTGCTATGGCCCGTCTACTGGAAGTGAAGAAGGCTCAGGTTGAAGACAGGCACATTGAGCGTGATAAGAATTCGATGGTGACGCTTGATCATTTGTTTGATTGGTTTCTTGCCTTGCAGGAAGTTCAGAAGCTAGACAGTTACCCTCGTTATAAAATGCAGATTAAAGCTTTAAGACGACTGTTAAATGCACAGCAAGTGATTCGTGATCTTTCGATTGCACAGCTAGAAAATTTTGTTCAGCAACGATTGCATGAATCTTCTCCGAGTAAATTGGGCAAATTGATTTCGCCAAAGACTGTGAAAGAGGAAGTGAATCTGCTGCGCAACATTTTCAATCGAGCATTAAAGCACGAAATCATTAGTAAGGTGCCTGTGGCTAATTTTCCAGCAATCAAAGTGGATAATGTCCGCAAGCGAATCTTTACTGATGATGAATATCAGCG
>JAQWOT010000129.1 GCA_029245725.1 SAR324 cluster bacterium
AATCAATGGCTCCCTGGTTGAGAGTTTGGCTATTGAGTTTGGCAAGCAGTGTAGCTGAGCTGAGTATTTCAGCGTAGCGGTAGATGAAGAGGCGCAGGGGAATGTTGAGATTTAAAGAGAGTGAGATTTGATTCGAAGGCAGGCTCAGGATTCCTGATCCAACAGAATTGGTGGGTCCCTGCTCGGAGAAGCTAGTCCCTCCGGGGACAACGACAATGAACTCAGTGGCACGGGAACTGGAGCCCGCTCTTTGAGCACTGCGTTCCGAACTCCGGTGTTGCAGAGTTAGCGTGACCTCAGCTTTATCAAGAGACTCACCTTCCTTCGGTAAAGGAGCACATGTGCTCAATGGCAGGGAAAGAGAAAGTAAAATTAGCCAGAAACAACAGAGATAAATTGGGAATTTCTGCTTTGTTTTACCCATAGATTTCGGCGTAGTAAATAGACTATGAACTACTTGCCAAGGAAGTAGCATTTTTATTTAACTAAAATTCTAATAGTTGCTTATCATAAAAATTCAGCAAATTATTCACGAATCCAGTTAACAAGAACTCAACTTACTAGGACTTATTTTCAATTATTTTCAAATTGCTGAGCAGTGAGCCAATTTACAGGGTTATCCTCGATGCCGAGGATCAAAGGCATCACGGACGGCTTCACCAATGAATACGAGCAAACTGAGCATCAGAGCCAGCACGAAGAAACCTGAGAGGCCAAGCCAGGGAGCGTGGATGTTAGCCTTCCCTTGAGCTAGAAGTTCACCCAGCGAAGGCGAACCAACTGGCAGTCCGAAGCCAAGGAAGTCGAGGGAAGTCAACGTGGTGATCGAGCTGTTCAGCAGAAAGGGTAGAAAGGTCAGGGTGGCGACCATTGCGTTAGGCAGGATGTGACGACACATGATTGTGGTGTTGCTCAATCCAAGGGCTTGGGCAGCCCGGACGTATTCGAGATTCCGACCTCTAAGAAATTCAGCCCGGACGACCCCAACAAGCCCCATCCAACTGAACAAGAGCATGATGCCGAGCAGCCACCAGAAATTGGGTTCCACAAAGCTGGAGAGGATGATCAACAAGAACAGCACTGGTAATCCAGACCAGACTTCAATGAAGCGCTGCCCCCCCAGATCAACCCAGCCTCCGTAGTAGCCTTGCAGGGACCCAAAAGCCACGCCAATGATCGAACTGAAGACCGTCAGGCAGAGTCCAAACAAAACCGAGATGCGAAAGCCATAGATCAAGCGCGCCATCACGTCGCGTCCCTGGTCGTCAGTTCCCAGCCAGTTTTCTGCAGAAGGAGGGGCTGGTGCCGGGACACTCAGGTTGTAGTTGATCGTGTCATAGCTGTAGCGAATCATTGGCCAGAGGATCCAACCTTTTTCTTTGATCAGGTCCTTGACAAAAGGATCAGTATATTCCGCTTCGGTCGCAAACTCTCCACCAAATTGAGTCTCAGAGTACTCTACCAAAAAAGGGGTGTAAAACTCTCCGTCAAAGCGAATCAACAGAGGCTTGTCGTTGGAGACAAGTTCCGCCAGTAGGCTGAAGAAAAAGAGAAAGAGGAAGAACCAGAGGGACCAATAGCCTCGTCGGTTGGCACGGAAAGCCCTCAGGCGTCGTTGATTGATTGGATTGGAGAGAAGAGAAGAAGCCATGAGTGTTTGCTTTAGGAATCCAACAAGCGTCGAGCGAGTGTTAAACTGCCGACAAAAGTCACCCCAGATTTTTTTAAGGACACGCACGATCTCGTTCAAGGTAGCCCCTTAGGTCATCACGTCATCCACAAGCCAGACACGATAAAGTGTGTGCGTAAAATGAACCTCAAAAACATTCTGCACATTCTTGCGTCGTTGTTCAAGGTGATCACTTGACTGGATCCTTGGATTTTTTGGGTAATTGGATTGGTCTTGGGTAGGCTTAAAGTGGGGATGTGTCTCTGAATTTCCAATGCCAGCAATTGAGTCTGGTTGAACTGTCGCTAGCGCAAACGACTTTTGGAAAGAGCTACCGGAACTAACGCCCAGTCAACTCGACCCCCTGAATCGTCAGTCCTTCATGAAAAAGCATCCCCAGCAATTTACGGAGCCTCGTTTGTTGTGTAAACTTGAAGCTCAGCAGCCACTCTCGAATCGAATCTTCGCAAAGTAATACGCTTTGACATTCGTCCGGATGCCAGGTTGGAAAATTCTTGCAGGCTGAGCAATCAAATTGGGAGGGGTTCAGGGTAGGTTGTGCACAACGCAGACAGTGATTCCTGATCCAAGGTAGGTTGACCTCACACGAATAGCACAGCAGGTTGGTGAAAGGGCCTTCCGAATCTCCCCGAAGCGCCTGACCACACTGCCAACATTGACAGGGCAACCATTTGCCTGGATTCAGCCAACTCTCAAATATAGTTCGCCAATTTGTCTTCCGACTTCCCATCTGCGGTTGAAGTTGAATCACCTAGGGTAGGGTTTTTTTCGTCGAAACTTTGATTGTTCAAGGGCAACAGACCCTGGACAGTGGGACGACCACGCCAAATGCCAAGTATCAGAAAATAACCGGTCAGTCCCCCAATTACCAGCAAGCTGAACTCTCCCCACTGTGAGGTCAGCCCAAGATCCAAACCAACCATAGCCCCCGGAATGATAGCGAATCCTGGAAATCTTAGCGCTCGTTCACTGCCAGCCAACAGCAATGTGAAAGCTCCAATGAATAGCCCCAGAATCGTAGCCAGGATAAGAATTTGTAGAAAAGCCATGTTGTCTTTTGGGTGAGGGATTTGATGAATCAAAAATCTCATTTTCAGAGATGGTTATTTGTCAAGCAGGATCGTCAAATTCTGGAGGAGCCGCATAGGCTTCGTACTCGACCAAAGATTCCTGCAACAATCGATCACCGACGTCTAGGGTTTCCTTTTCCAATTCAGCAACCACTACTCGGTAAGGAGTGTTGCGCTCCACAAAGATCAGATAGAAGGGAAGCCATTCGCCAGTGAGTTGGTAAATTCCCTGACGATACCAGGCGGCTTGAAAGGCATAGTGCCATTGCGTGTTGGCCTCGGTGATGGTCCGATAGGAAAATTTGAGATCGGCAATAAAGGCTTTCTCCGGACAGAACAGATCCAACCGGCCTTTGCAGCGCAAGCTGTTCTCAGGGGCTTGCCAGAAAAGCGAGACCTCCTTGAGGCTATTTTCCAGCATCCAGCTTGCCTGTGGGTGCGTGTTGACTGCATTCTGCGCATTCATTAATGCATCCCAGATGTTGGTGGGAAGCATGGTTGGACGAGATTCTTCGCTGGATGGTTGTTCCTCTGCTTCCAGTTTTTTTAACTTTCTGAGTGAAATCCCCGGAGCAAGTCGCTGATAATCCTGTTCAAATCTTTCAGGTTCAAGCAGGAGGCAGTGGCCCGCATTGCCGATCAGGACTCCATGCGGGTTGTAGTAATTTCCAGGTCGAAAAATCTGCTTAAGGGTCGACTGATTCAATCCTTGAGCTTGTTGATATTGCTCAAAAGGCATCTCCTCAAAAATACCGGTTTGAAAGTTGGCTTCCTCCATCATCGATATGATTCCACTGTTGGGCAAGAGCAGACAAGGTTTCGGTCTCCATAGGCATTGTCGATTCGATTGACGGTTGGCCAGAATTTTTGGGTTTGCATGCCTGGCAAGGGATACGCTGCGATTTCTCGACTGTAGAGATGATTCCAGACCTCAGCGGTTAGGTCCAATTGAGTGTGTGGAGCGTTGACCAATGGGTTGTCCTGCAAAGGCCAGGTTCCCTCTTCTACTTTGCGGACTTCTTCACGGATCTTGAGCATTGCTTCACAAAAACGATCCAATTCTTCTCTGGATTCACTCTCCGTTGGTTCAATCATCAGAGTTCCAGCGACAGGCCAGGACATGGTGGGTGCGTGAAATCCATAGTCCATTAGACGTTTCGCAATGTCTTCCTCAGAGATTCCGGAAATGTTCTTCAGTGGTCGGATGTCCAGAATACACTCATGTGCCAAGCGTCCGTTGCGACCACGATAGAGAATCGGATAGGCACCGCTGAGTCGCTCTGCCATATAGTTTGCGTTGAGGATGGCAACCTGGGAGGCTATGCGCAGATTCGGTCCTCCCATCATACGAATGTACATCCAGGAGATTGGCAGAATGCTAGGGCTTCCCCAAGGTGCAGCAGAAACGGCACCACCTGTCCGATTTTCGGCAACTTTGATGATGGAGTGGTTCGGCAGATAGGGGGCCAGGTGAGAACGGACGCCAATGGGGCCCATTCCGGGGCCTCCACCTCCATGTGGAATGCAGAAGGTTTTGTGCAGATTAAAGTGCATCACATCTGGTCCAAATTGACCGGGTTGAGCTATGCCCACCAGTGCATTCAGGTTGGCTCCATCCATATAAACCTGTCCACCAAAGCCTTGGATGATTTCACAGATGCTGCGGATTTCTTCTTCGAAAACTCCATGAGTCGATGGATAAGTTACCATCAAGGCGGCTAGTCCGCTAGCGTGTGCTTCTGCTTTTTGACGAAGATCATTGACGTCAACATTCCCTTGGGAATCGCAGTTGACAACCACTACTTTCATTCCTGCCATCTGGGCACTGGCTGGATTGGTACCATGAGCAGAACTGGGAATTAGACAGATGTGACGATGTGCTTCTCCTCGGGAGATATGATAGTTGCGGATGGTCAGCAACCCTGCGTACTCGCCTTGTGCTCCAGAGTTGGGCTGCATTGAGATGGCATCAAAACCGGTCAATTGCATCAGCCAATCTTCCAGTTGTTGAATCATTTTCTGCATTCCTTGCGCCTGCTCCACGGGCACAAATGGATGAAGAGACCCTACACTTTCCCAGGTCACCGGGATCATCTCAGCGCTGGCATTCAATTTCATTGTGCAGGAGCCCAGAGGAATCATAGCCCTATTCAGCGCCAGATCCTTCTCTTCCAGATTCCTGAGGTAGCGCATCAATTCTGTTTCGGAGTGGTATCGATGAAAAACAGAATGGCTCAAGAAATTTGATTCTCTTTGCAAGCTTTCTGGAATGCCGGCATCAGAGGAGTTGGCTTGACTGAGCAAGGCATCTAAATCTGCTTCTACTCCAAAAACTTTGAGAAGCTTGCTGACATCTTCTGGAGTCGTAGTTTCGTCAAGACTAACTCCGAGATGAGTTGAGTCTATCACTCGAAGATTGATCTTAGCTTCTTGTGCACGCTGCAGAATTTCTGGCTGTTGCGTTATGGCGTCGATGCAAAGGGTATCAAAAAACTGATCATTCGAGGCAAACCCACCCTGATCCAGACCTTGTCGAAGTAGTGCCGTCAGGGTATGAGTCCTTCTAGCGATTTTTTTGAGACCATCAGGACCATGATAAACTGCATAAAAACTTGCGATGACAGCAAGCAGAACCTGAGCTGTGCAGATATTGCTGGTGGCCTTCTCACGGCGGATATGTTGCTCACGAGTCTGCAAAGCCATGCGAAGGGCAAGCTGTCCCTGTCGATCTTGAGAGACACCGATTAATCTTCCTGGCAGAGATCTTTTCAAGGTGTCACGCGTTGCCAGAAAGGCAGCATGCGGTCCACCATAACCCATGGGTACTCCAAAACGTTGGGCACTGCCAAAGACGATATCAGCCCCCATCTCTCCGGGTGGTTTGAGGAGCGTTAGGCTGAGTAAGTCCGTGGCCACAGCTACCAAGACCCCTTGCTGGTGCATGGCTTCGATCCATTCTGACCAATTATTGATCACCCCAAATGTATTGGGATACTGCAATAATGCTCCGAAATAGTCCCCGCTTGGTATTTCTGCTGGCTCACCAACCACCAAATGAATGTTCATCGGCTCCGCTCGGGTCTGCAGAAGATCGAGGGTCTGCCGGTGCACATTGTGATCAACAAAGAACTGATTGCTTTTTTTCTTCGAGTGACGTTGACAGAGTGTCATCGCTTCTGCAGCTGCAGTGGCCTCGTCCAACAGCGAAGCGTTGGCAACCTCCATTCCTGTGAGATCTAAGACCATTTGCTGGAAATTGAGAAGCGCTTCCAATCTTCCCTGGGCAATCTCCGCCTGGTAGGGAGTATAAGCGGTGTACCAGCCTGGATTCTCCAGGAGGTTTCGGCGAATCACATTAGGCAGGTGTGTTCCATAGTAACCCTGACCCAGAAAGCTCTGCCAAAGCTGGTTAGCCTCCATCATTGATTTCAACTCATTCAGCGCCTGCTCTTCACTTGCTGGTTTCAGGTCCAGCTTGCTTTGTGGCTGCAGAATGTCATAGGGCACCGTTTTTTCGAGCAAATCCTCTAGAGATTGCAGCTCTAGGAACTGCAACATTGCTTGTTGTTGAGCCTGGTTTGGCCCAATGTGACGGTGGACAAAATCTGCCGAAGGATGAAGTTGATTAAGTTCTTTGAGCAAGCTTGATTGTGTAGGCATGAAATATTCAAGGAAAATTAAAAGATCAGGTAAGTAGCTTGATATCACTCAATGAATCATGACAAATTCCGGTCATCGCTGCAAGGTTGGTACTAGTAAATCTTAAGATCTTGAAAGCCAATCCGACTTTGCCAAAATTTTCTGATCATTCTTCCATTCTTTGTTTGCAGCGAACAGGAGAAATAGTTATGGTTTGCAAATTAAATTGCAGTTGTTCTTTCATTTAGTCGAAGTCCATGGCTCAGATGCTCACCATCACGGAGGTGGTTAATTTACTCCGGGTGCCAGAAACAACGATTCGTCGCTGGATTCAGCAAGGGGAATTCCCTTGTACTATTCGGAACGGCAAACCGCTTGTCAATCAGGCTACGCTGATTTCCTGGGCAGAAGCCAAGCACCTCCGCTTGGGTTCATCCGCACTGGGCAAAAAGGGAAATCTTGTTACAAACAATTTGTTGGCTGCCTTAGAATTGGGTGGCACTCATTACAGGCTCAAGGGTGAAGATCGAGATGCAGTTCTTAGACATCTGCCGGGACAGATGCAGTTGAATAGGATCTCGCCACAAAAATTAGAGACACTCCTATTGGAACGTGAGAACCAGTCGTCAACTGCTCTGGGTAAAGGAGTAGCGGTTCCTCATCCTCGCTATCCATTGCCCATCTCGAAGTCCCAATCCCGTGTGGATGTTTTCTTTCTCTCTTCACCTATCGAATGGGACGCACCAGACAGACAACCTGTCCATACACTTTTTGTTTTGCTCAGCGCCGAATCTTCCCACCATCTTAAGATCCTTTCGCAAATAGCTGGTCTGCTGCGGCAAGCAGGCGTCGAGGACTTTCTGCAGCAGGCACCCCCACAAGATGAACTCTTGGACTACATTCAAGCAAGAACTTCACACTAAGCTTCAAACTCTCCTACCAAGCACGCCTCTAGGAGAGGGCGAACGACTGTCACACTTTCGAGCTCATTCTGCCCGTGAAACTGTTGTGATGATGCTATGTGCTCTGATCATTGGAGCTGGTAGCGGGGCCTTGGCAGTGAGTCTAAACTGGGGTGTCCACTTCCTACAAGAATCCATTCTCTTTCTCCCTGATCTTGGCCAGATTCTGATGCCAGCACTGGGAGCGGGTTTAGCTGTTTTCATGATTCGAAATTTGTTGAGAGATCCTTCAGGACACGGGGTTCCCGAAGTGATTCATGCTGTACTGCATGACGCGAGAAATCTGAAAAAAAGGATGATTTTTTCCAGGTTTTTAGGAAGTCTATTAACTGTTGGAACTGGGAATTCTGCTGGACTAGAAGGGCCCACAGTCTGTATTGGAGCTGCTTGGGGGGCTGTGGTTGCGCGCTGGCTGAATACAAATGAGCGCCGTAGCAAACTACTACTTGGCTACGGGGTAGCAGGTGCGGTTGCAGGGATTTTCAACGCTCCTTTGACGGGTCTGATTTTTACACTGGAGATCATTCTTGGTGAGTGGTCGGTATTGACTGTCTTGCCTTCGATCATTGCTGCAGTGACTGCGACAGAGTTCAGTCGGGTCCTGATGGGCAATAAGATCACATTTACACATGAGTTTGAGTTCTTCGACCCAACCTCCTTGGTCGCCTGTGTTCTCCTTGGAATCCTGACAGGCCTCGTCTCAATTGCATTTTCCAGAAGCCTCAGTTGGTCTGAGAAGAAATTTCATAAGATAGGAAGTCCGTGGGCGAGAGCTGCCCTCGGAGGTGCAATCATTGGGGGAATGGCCTACCTCAATCCATCCGTGCTTGGAGAGGGCTATAACATCACCCAAGAGTTCCTGGCACAGATGGATCAGCATACGGTCGAATGGGTCCTATTTTTTATCTTACTGAAATTCATCGCCTGTTGCGTGACTCTAGGTTCCGGTGGTGTGGGAGGTGTCTTTGCTCCAAGCCTCGTGCTTGGCAGTGCGGTAGGTATGTCTTTCGGCTTAATATTGGGATTGACTGGTTGGGAAGGTGTGGCAGAACCAGCAGCCTTCGCTCTGGTTGGTATGGCTGGGATGGTGACTGGAGTGATGCATGGGCCTCTGACCGGGGTTTTTCTGGTCATGGAATCCACAGGGGGATATTCGCTGATTCTTCCCTTGATGCTCACTGCAAGCAGCGCCATGGTAACGAGTTCATTTTTGGAAGTGGGTTCTGTTTATACTCGAAATTTGATTTTCAAAGGTGATCTAGTCAAAAGAGGATCTGATCAACATTTACTACGATCACTGTCGAGGGATTTTCGGGATTTGTTGGATCATGATTTCCTAACAGTCCGAGACAGTACCCTCTTGGGAGAGTTTGTAGAGGTCTTCAAAAATGCGCATCGTAATTATTTTCCGGTTCTTGAAGCAGATTCTGATCGTTGCATCGGAATTGTTTTTCTAGATGACATCCGTTCCTACCTATTTGATACCCATCTCTACAACATAGTTTCCATGGGTTCAATCATGCGCTCTCTACCCACCATCTCTACAAATGAGTCTATTGAAGAAGCGCTGGATAAATTTGAATTGAGTGGGGCTTGGGCGTTACCGGTGATGGATGGCAAGGAGCGCTTTTTGGGGATGCTTTCAAAATCAACTTTGTTTGATCATTACCGAAGGGAGTTGCAAATCACGGTTTAAATCAGCTCCAAAGATACACTGTCCCAATCCCAGGCCAGTAAAGCTCTCCTTTCCAAGGGTTTAGACCGAATTCCAGTGCAAACGACTGAAAGCGAAGCCCCTCTTCAATTCCAATAGAAACTCCAAAAATTCCCCAAATAGTCAGCTGCAATCCTCTTCCACCTGTCGTGGGTTGTATCCAAAAACTCAAAGGAAAATCCTTACCAATGGCAGTGGGCGGTAAAGTCACTCGAAGTTCTGGGACTTGCCGAAGCACATGTGCAGTGAAGGTGTTGCTGTTTGGACCAGGCCAGACGCGATAGAATTCACTCGCAGGATAGCTGGCGATTGCGTCCTCAACTTTCCTTATTAATTTTTCAGCTCCCTGACCACGTACTTGACCATAAAGCTCAGGAGCATTCCCAAACCATGCTCGGTTTGGTAGTCCAATTGATTCAGAAACCACGGGCATACTACGAAAGTGTCGCCAACCGATTACATCATATCGTCGAAAGTCAGTATCTCCTGCTTCTTTGATCGCAATCCAGGTATGGACTGCAAATGCTCCTCGCCAGTTATAGGCTCGTGCTCCATAGATTTGAATGACTGCTTCATCCTTTGTCACTTCAGCATTAGGAATCGTAACTGTTGCTTGAGAGCTTCTGCTCCAGTGGGTGTCCAAATCTAGATCAGAGAACTTCCAAGTCCACAACGGGCCAGTCAAGAGCAAGAGAGTCAATGAGACTAAGCAAAGGAGCAACAAGCGAATCACTCTCCAGTATAGTTGGTACCTGATGGAAATCATTTGTCGAAGAAGATGAGAGATTCTGTGATGGTCGAGAGGCTAAGGGCGAATGACTTCCATACCAGGAGGAATCTCAAAACTAAAAAAATCCTCTGAAAATTCGACGTTGTAGCTTAGCGCTTCAAATTCAATGATTCTTACTGAACCACTGTTATCCCTGAAGAGCAGCGCCTCCAGGGCTCCCGTTTGGCTATCCACACCGAGTTGTAAAAACTCGATCGCACTTTGTTCTCGGTTGGGAACCAGTTCCAAAACTTCCCATGATTTATCAGGATCTAGTAAGGACTTCTGCATCCTTTGCTGTGTGAAGTCTTCACTCAATTCACCCGCACCGAGGAGGAACGCCAGGGCAGTCCCGTCTGTCACAGTGGCCAACTCCTGAATCATCACATTTTCCAGCAAAGGGTCGTATAACCAGAGAGTGTCACCATCAGTTACAAGTAACTGAGGATCTGGTTCTTGGTATTCCCAGCGCATTTTGCCAGGACGTTGATATGCAATGATGCCAGAGGCACTTGCTCGCCGGTCTTCACTTTCAACAATTGTGGTTTGCAAGAAATTTCCTTGGAAGCTCTGCATTTCTAGGTAGCGTTCCTGAACTCGCTCCAAAGTAATTGCCTGGATAAAGTAAGGACAGAAGAAAACTGAAAACAGAGTAATGAAAAATTTTGTCATGTTTTAGGGTCGCTCAAATTCTTAAAAGGCAGGTGATCCCAGCACCATACGAGAGGGCCTCTCCAATTTTGATGATTCAATTGGATTTGATACACTCCCCACAGTCCAATCAAAATGGGGGGAACCCAGAGAACAACAGCTTTTATCGGTTCTTTCCCAATGGTCAGGTCCTTTGAGAAAGACCATAGAATGTAATGAATGATGATCAAGGCCAGAGCTTGGAGATAAGCGTTAGATCGCCCTCTTCTAGGGTCTACCATACCAATGGTCAGTGCTGCCAAAGCAAAGGCGAGGCAAGCCATCGGTGTCGTGAGTCTGAGTTGAAGTTCCCTTTGCCGTGTTTGCTCTCCAAAATATCGATCTGACTGAATGAGATCCATGGTGGAAACTCCCCAGACTTTTCGATTTGGCGAACCATCCAACTGAGGAGGACGAAACTGGTATTGGAATTCCTCAAAATCGATTGTTCGATATCCACCTTCAACATTGCCAAAGTGCATCGTACCTTGTTTCAATTGAAGAAGGATGTCCTGCTCTTTCTCCCTGATGAGGAGTTGACCTTTCGAGGAAAGCGAAACCATCGAGCCCAGACTCAATTCAGTATCTGAAATAAAAATCCCTCCCAACTCCTCATTGGGAGATTTGGTCTCCACATAGAGGACTTTGCCTGGAAAATCATAGTTCAGGACTCCAGGTCGAATCGTTTTCGCAGTTTGCGATCTTAACAACCTTAGTGTCTCCTCTTCATAGGCAGCATATCCAGCTGGTTGCATCCACAGGGTAATTCCCATGTCCAGAATGGTTGCTAGCAATCCAAAGGTTGCGACGGGTACACTAAGTTGCCACGGACTTAAGCCCGCAGCACCCATGGCTGTAAGTTCCAGATCGTTTGATAATCGAACCAAAACAACCACAACTGCAATCACAACTGCAATTGGCAGAGTGACAGATAGAAACTGGGGTAGTCGGTGGAGTAACATCAGCAAAACGCTCCCTACCGGTACACCTCTGGAGACAATAAGGTTAATAAGTTTGTAGACCGTATCCATCGAAAGGATGAAGGTCAGAATAAAGGTGGCAAGCAGGAAAGGGGGGATGAGCTGAAGGAAAAGGGAACGGGCCAGCATAAGATTAGTTTGTGGCCAGTAGGTCTTTCAATTGCCAGGCTACTTGCAGGGCTTGACGACCATCTTTCGCTGAAACTTGAGGGCCATTACCCTGTTCTATACATTTCAAAAAATCAGCAATTTCAGCGAGTAAATCATCTCCACGCTCCAATTGAAGGTTCTCCGGTTGGAGATCTTCAGGACTCAGGTTACTACTTAAATCCACTTGTAGTTTCCGAGCCAGCCCTGTTCCAAAATCCAAAGAGAGATAAAGGCCGTTTTGAAAGATGCGCATCTTCCGTTCTGCTTTATCGGAAACACGGCTGGCTGTCATACTAGCTACGCAACCATCAGGGAAAACCAATCTAGCGTGAGCTAGATCTGTGAGGGGGGTTAGGATTGAAACTCCAGTACACTCAACTTTAGTTGGAAGTTGCCCAGTGATAGCAAGCACAAGATCAATGTCATGAATCATCAAATCTAGAATCACATCGACATCGGTGCCTCTTTTTGGGAAGGGTGCAATCCTGAGATTTTCGATGAACTTCGGTCGTTGGATGGCTTGGCGGAATTCTTTGAAGACTACGTTGTAGCGTTGAACATGACCAATCTGCAGTGCAAGCTGCTTATGATTTGCCAATCCCTCTAAATCCTCTGCTTCAGCTATGGTACTAGCAATCGGCTTTTCAAGGAGAACATGAACTCCTGCTTCCAGAAAAGGCCGTGTGATTTGATGATGATGGACTGTCGGTACAACGATGCTGACAGCATCAACTTCACAAAGCAAATCCTCATAATTTCGATAAGCTTGGGTGCCTGTCTCTTCAGCTACAATAGTGGCTCTGTCGAAATCGCTATCTACAACACCAATTAGATCTGCATTTGACAGTTGGGCATATTTTTGGGCATGAAATCGACCAAGGTAGCCTACGCCGATGACGGCAGTTCGGAGCATTCAATTACTCTTCAACGCAATTTTGGTTCGTTCAAAAAACGACCGACTGGATTGAGAACGTCAATATTTTCACAAGTGATGCGAAATACAGAAATGATGGGTACGGAGAGAATCATTCCAACGGGACCCCACAACCAACCCCAAAAAATCAGAGCAAGCACAACAATCAATGGGCTCATTCCTAAACTATCACCCATCACTTTTGGCTCAAGCACATTCCCCACAAATACTTGAGTTGATATGAGTAGGACCATGATGACCAATGGCTCGGCCAGGGTTTCAAATTGGACAAAAGAAATTATGATTGGTGGAATGGTCGCTAGGATTGAGCCAAAAGAGGGGATAAAATTTAGTAGAAACGTCAAGAGTCCCCAGAAGAGAGCAAAATCGACCCCAAAAAGTAGGAGAAATCCAGCAACCACAATTCCTGTAAGTGCTGAAACTCCCGTCTTGATGTTCAAGTAGCTGGCAATTTGCTGATTGATGGAATGAATCACCGCAACTGCTCTGGAGGCCCCGCTGCGATGGGAAAAAGAATTTTCCAACCTTCGAATAAAACTCTCCCGTTCGAAAAGCAGATACACTAGATAAAGCAGTACAAGAAACAGGTTCGTGAGGAACTCAACAAAGTTCCCCAATCCTTGCCCTAAAATTTGTGCAATCGCTCCAGCATTGATATGATCCGTCCACTGAATTTCTGTTAGTTGTTCTTGTATTACTGAAGGAGGGATGCTGAGGGCATCTGCCGCATCGATAAGCATCCCTTGTATCCGCATCTGATAGCGAGGAAGGTTAGCTGTTAACGCATTGACGCTGTTGTAGACCAATTGCCCGACAAGATATAGAATCAGAGCAGTGCTGAGTAAGACAAGGAGAACTCTAAGACCGGTTGGGAAACGGCAACGGATCAGAAGTTTCTGAAGAGGCTCTGCAAGATAGGCTAGAAAGAGCGCTACAAAAAAAGGGATCAGAATCCCAGAGAGAGTTTGAAGGATAAATCCACAAGCAATCACGAAAAGCCCACCCGCAAAAAAAGTCAGTAAGCCTAGGGTGGTCTCAGCAGAAGAGGGAAGTTTGCTTTTCATGTAATATATTCAGGGTGCAGTTCCACTCCAGAATCAATGATCTTATGCATTTTATTTCGCCAGATGATGCCTTCAGAAGCCCAGCGAATCAATACTTTCGCAAATTCACGACCAAAGCCAAGAATCCTGCCGACGTTCATCAAGAAATCCATTTCACGCGTACTGATCACATCATCAGCAGTTGTGATCAATGCCAACTCGATAAAAATTTTGACCTCCAGTTCTCGTGTTGCCAAAGGAAACTTGTCCAACTTTGGCAGCTTTTGGTCCTTGACCGCCTGCACTAGGGAGTCAACCTGGGTTTTTGAGCTTAGGAAGGACAAAGCCTGTTCTAAATAACTCAGTTCGCTAGGATCAATATTCCCATCTGCTACAATGGCGTGGCAAACTGCTACGGCAAACCAAGTTTTCTGTTGTTCATTGAGGATTTCTGGCTGTAGGCCAGTTAACATCTGTACACTCATGTGATTTTGCAGGCTAAAGGTTTTTCATGCACTTTCAGGGGATTTCGCCAGAAAGGTTTTTGAGCTCCTCAGTTATGCGTAATGGTAGTTCTCTTTTTTCAGAACGGCTAAGCAATGCAGTGTCCACGGGAGTTCCAACGTGAACCGAAAGGTATTTTCCTGCATTAATCTTGAAGCCAGTTGGGGGCATGACAGTTTCAGTACCACGCAATCCGATTGGAATGATTACCGCGTCAGTTTGCCTGGCGAGCAGGAATCCACCTTTACGAAGGGGTTGCATCTTCCCGTCTGGGCTCCTTGTCCCCTCTGGTGCCAGCCAAATCAAAACCCCATTTTCCATCAATCTTTTGGCTCTGGTCAAAGACTTCATTGAGTTTTTTGGATCATTCCGATCAATTGGAACAAATTCAGCGGCGATCATACCTTGTCCCCAGATGGGGACTTTAAACAACTCTTGTTTACCAATCATTCTGACGGCTCCAGGAATTGCCGCCAGGACTAAGGGAATGTCAAAATAACTTCGATGATTACTCATCAGGACGTAGCGTCTACCGGGTTCGATGGACCAAGGTTTTTCATAGTGAACGACGTAGTTAACATCAGCATACTTAAGCAAGCGTTGCGCCCATAGTTTGACTCGGGGGCTGATCACCTCTCTTCCAGCATTTCTCAATGAAACATCAACCATGGTCAGGAAAGATAACCAGAGAGTACACCAGATCGACCTGAGCAGAATGAATGTTGACGTTAATGAATCGGCCTCTTCATTTTTCAAGGATTCAGACGGGCTCTTGGCTGGCTCTACTGTGGAAAGTTTTTGGTCGTTCATTTTGGAAAGAAGTCCCTAGGGTCCGTGCTGAAACTGTTTAGGATGAAGACGAGTTTGACTAAGCAACGTTGACTCTGCCACAAAGCTAATTCACTCTAGTAGTCTTTGATTAAAGTACAAGTTCACCCATCCCGTCCTTACATCAATCAATTTTAGTATGGAACAGCTTTTCCCCCGTTATGTTCTAGATACAAATGTCTTACTTTATGATCCCGACTCAATTCACGCCTTCCCAACCTCCCAAATCATTATTCCCTTACATGTGATTGAGGAAATTGATCGATTTAAGAGCGTGATGAGTGCGACAGGTAGTAATGCCCGAAACATTTCTCAGGTTCTGGATCAATGCCGAAAACTGGGGAATCTATCAAAAGGAATTCATCTATCGAATGATAGTGAATTAGTGATTTCCATGAGTACTCCAGATGACATCGATTTTCCAGAAGAACTAGATCTGGATCGAGCTAGCAATAGAACCTTGCTTGTTGCGTGGGAACTCCTCTATCAGCAAAAGGAAGTAACCTTGGTTACTTTGGACACAAATGTACGGGTCAAGGCGAATGTACTTGGAATCCCAACGATCAATTATGATGGTCGTCACCAGGATGAGCCCTACCAAGGCCTGACAAGATTGGAACTTTTAGGGACAGAGTTGGGTCTATTTCGTGATCGTCACATTCTCTCTGGAGATCAAGAGTTTTTACCTAACGAGGGAATTTTATTGCTGAACAAAGACAGGCAGGATGATGCAGAGATGGCGATCTTTGACAGCAAGATTGGCTATCTACGTCCTTTTCATCACGATGAAGGTGTTTGGGGGATTTTACCAAGAAATCCTGAACAACACCTCGCTCTGGAATTACTTTTGGATCCAGAAATTCCCATCGTGACCCTGAATGGAAAAGCAGGAACAGGGAAGACTCTGTTAGCATTGGCTGTTGGCTTACATATGATGTTGATGGAAAATCGCTACACACGAATGATTGTTTCCCGTCCAATTTTTCCAATGGGTCGTGATATTGGCTACTTACCGGGGGATTTAAACGAGAAATTGAATCCCTGGATGCAGCCTATTTTCGACAATCTGGAGTTGTTAGTAAGTAACTCAGGTCGGAAGGGAACAAAAGGCTATCAAGAATTGATTGACCAAGGCTTCATCACAGTTGAGCCACTCACTTACATCAGAGGTCGAAGTATTCCAAGACAATACATGATTGTTGATGAGGCACAAAACCTCACTCCACACGAAATGAAAACGATCGTGACCAGAGCCGGTGAAGACACAAAAATTGTCTTAACAGGGGATCCACACCAAATTGACAACCCATACGTAAATGAGGGTTCAAACGGTTTAAATACTCTTGTTGAGCGCTTTAAGAAGTATTCTCTGGCAGGGCACGTGACGTTGGTTCATGGGGAGCGTTCACCGCTAGCAGATTTAGCAGCAAATGTACTTTAAGGTGTATTCAGGTGGGAGGACCGTGCCCATTTGGACACGGTTTTTCTTCAGTTAGGCCGCGGCTACTTCTGCCACAGCGGTAGTTTGGGATGATAGAGCAGTTTTTTTAGGAAGCTTGACCTGATGATCTCCGCTGAATTGATAATCATTGAAGATGTGTTCTGCTGTAAGCAACTGATAACTTCCGTCCTCTAGTTGATGGGTAGTGTCTTTCAGACGATACACGTAATGTCCACAGGTCCATATCTTAAAGTTTCGCATCTGGGTACACAAGCAGGTCTTGTCTTCTACTATCAGCTTGCCACCTTCTTTTTGGGTTCGCTCTAATTCTCGGTTGTAGGCATCCACGTAGGCACAATGCCCATCACTATCAAGTATGTAACCAAAAGCTTCGCAGTTTGGTCGAATACCCTGTCCAATGCCCGGTGAATTGGTCAGCATTCTCATGGGATAGCCTGTTGGTGAAACTTGATTGACTACCACATCCTTTTCTAGGGCTTCGAAATACTTTTGTTTAGCTCGATTTGGAAGGCCACATTCCTCGGAGACGGTGAATCTGGTGGCAACCTGAACTGCAGCAGCCCCAAGCTCCATGTATTCAACAGCATCGGAACCGGTAAAAATCCCACCAGCAGGGATGACAGGTATCTCGAGGTCGTTATCTTTCAAAAATTCGACTACTTCAACAAAAACGGTCTTGAGATCATACTCAGCCCAATCCATCCCAAATCCCAGGTGGCCACCTGCTAGGGGTCCCTCAACAACAATGTAGTCCGGCATCCGATCAAGCTTAGCTGCTCGCTTGAGAAATGGACGTAGAGCTCTAACAGATGAAACAATGATTCCCAAAAATGTATCCCGGAATCTAGGATGATCACTGACCAAAGCCATGGTGCCCAAATGGAGTCCAGCGCTAAGCGTAATACCATCTATCCCAGCGTTCATGGCCCCAACCATTCTTGCTTGGAGAGTTTCCCGAGGATTATTCATCGAGAGCTTTTCCATGCAATTGACGAATATCATCCCATTGCCGCGTTTCGCATTCATCGTGTTGTCGACATGCAGAAAAGCAGCATCTTCCACCATTTTCAGATCGAAATGAACCTGAGTTTTGTTTGAACTTGAGGTGTTCGTCTTGTACTTCTGATACTTTTGTTGCACGAAGTTGGTCTCGTATCTTCGGTCTGAAACAGTAGGTCCCATCGCATCGGAAATGTGACCGATACCGCCAAGGCGAGCTGATTCCAGAGCCAATGTGGCTGTTGAGATGTCCACACCCATGCCGCCGGTCATGATCGGGACATACTCTTTTTGGCGCAGTTTCCAGCGAAAATCGTCAACCATCTTCATCATTTGCTATACTCCAGAGTAATATTCTTCGGATTCAGTTGCAGCGCTTATCCCGGAGAATGGAGAATGGGGGGTGGGAATCAAAGCGAGGCGATCTCAGCGAACTGAGGAAATAATCTTATCAAATCGTTTGCTTCAATAGTTTCATCCCAAAAAGGTTAGAAAAAATTCTTTCAAGAAAAGAACCAATCTTCAGCAAATACTAACGTTGTAGCCGGGCTAAGGAAAGCACAAATTCAAAAGTCTCATTTTCTTGCACCGGAAGTATCAGGATTTTGAATGACCCAAACAGCACGATTGCTCGAAACGCTTAAACATTATTTAAAGATTCAAGGAATCACTTATCGCATTCTTGCGCAACGTCTCAAATTAAGTGAATCCAGCGTGAAAAGGTTGTTTTCGGACCAATCATTAAGTCTGAAGCGCTTAGAAAAGATTTGCTCTGTACTGGGCCTCGATTTCTATGAATTGGTCAAACTCAGTCGGGAACAACAACCTCTCGTTGATTCATTCAATGATATGCAGCTAAAGACTCTGCTCAGTCAGCCGAGTTTAGTAGTTTTGCTCGTTTTATTCGTCAACGGTTGGGCAACAGAAGAACTTGTTGAAGAATTTGGGCTAGAAGAAGTTGAACTCAGAGTACAACTTGGTCAATTGGAACAACTGAAGCTGATTGAATGGCTACCAAAAGACCGCATTCGTTTGTGTTTTGAACGAAGTGTTCTTTGGCAAAAGAATAGTCCGCTCTGGCAAATTTGGGGTCGAACAAACATGACAGAATTTCTCAATGATGAATTTGATCAAAGCAACGAGCGCTGGCATTTTGCTGCAGCTCAACTTTCAGTAGATTCCAGAAAGCTGATCGTGAGTGAACTGGATCGGCTTATGCAGACGCTGCGAGAATTACAGGATGTTGATGCTGCTTTACCCGCTGATGAGCGAGAGCCTACAGGATTTTTGGTTGCACACCGAGCTTGGGTCCCATCTCTGTTGGATAGTTTGCAGTCACAAACCAAAGACTTGGCTTCAAAAATTAAGTAAATCAAAAATTATAGAATCTGATTTAGATCAGTGTATTAAGTAATTTATTACTACTATCAAAAGCCGAAAAAATTTGCTCTCTTTGGGCAGATGTTCTAGCCCTATAAAATAACATATTGAGGCAATGGCTTACCGATTGTGCGCACAAAGACTCCTCTTCGGTTTCCTATGAATGTGACAGATCAGATTAATTCCAGCGAATCGGAAGGGGCTTTCAACGAATTCGTTGAAGAACAATTGGAAAACCTTGTCGACACTATTCTCACAGAGGGGGATCTTGAGAACTTTGGCGAACGGGGGAGTGATATTCTGGTAGAAATGGATGACATCGTTGCCCCCACCTTTGTCTATGGTGACGAAGGAGAAGGGAGCGGAGGTAGTGGTGGGGGAGGACCGGGTAGCGGTGGAGGGAAAATCAGATTCAACGTCCCCTTTCAATACTTGATGGAAAGAGTCGCTAGATCCCTGAAGCTGCCGCGTCTTGTTAAGCAAGGACATGGGAAAATCAAGGAGGTCTCCTACGAATTCAAAACCTTTGCTCCCTCAGGGATTGTTCTTGATAAGAAGCGGACATTCAAACGTGCTCTACGTACAAGTATTGGTATGGATGTTTACGCTCCCCACGAAGAACGCTATGAATTTCAATTCATGCGACGGGATCGTCGTTTCAAAGTGCCAGAGCGAGTTGAGAAACCTCGATTCAAGGCAGTAGTTTTTTACATGGGGGATATCTCCTATTCAACATATGGGGAACGTCTTCGCCTCGAAAAACGCTTGGTCAATTTCATCCAAAACTGGATTGACTACAGCTACGGTGCAAAGAACGTCGACCATCGATTCTTCGTCCACGATGCAGAAGCCTACGAGGTCCAGGCTGAACAATTTTACCAAGTCGGAAATTCTGGGGGTACGCATGCAGCTCCGGTTTACCAATTGATTCACCGGATCGCCACGAACGAATACGACCCAGCATCAACAAACTTTTACGGCTTCTATTTTGGTGATGGTGAATTGTTTGACGATGACGCCAAGGAAATTGTCAAAATTCTTGAAGGACATCTGCGCCCAATCTTTAATCGAATCGGGGTCATAGAAGTCCAACCAGGGCGCTTAAGTCTGCTGAATCGGCAGATTGCAACACAATTTTATCGTGACTCCATCATTCGTCTTGGAGAACTAAACGATAAACTTGAAACCATTGAAGTTATCAAAACGCTTTTCGCTGAACACTGAGAACTAGGGAAGTTCAATGCGTGCAGTCCAGACAGATCCAGAAATTTATGGATTGGAACAGCGAGTAGTTCACCATGCTAAAGCATTCGGACGAACGCTGCCTGAGATGCGATTCTTTATTCTGGATAGCTTGGAGTTTATGTCTCTCCTTGAAAAATATGTCTATCCCGTAAGCCCGCTAAACATTTGGGAAGGCAAACGGATGGTGACTCGTAAGCACCGAGTTGAGACCGGACAGGAGGCGAGTATCTACTACGAGGTAGTTCAAACTGGAAATCCTTCTTACGCCTACTTGAACAGCACGAATTCACCCATGATGCAGGCCTCAGTCATGGCACATGTCGTGGGGCACTGCGAATTTTCCGAACTGAATGTCCTAAAGGACTCTAACCCAGATCGTACAGAGTGGGTGATCTATCTTTCCCGCAAGGTGGATCGGGCTCGTCAGCAAATGGGTGAGATTAACTACTCCCAGTTCTGGAACGCCTGCGAATCTTTTGTTCCTCTGATTGCTCCTCATTCACAATTTAACTTGGCCAGGACTGTAGAAACAGAAACGGCCCGCCAGCAGGAGACAGATACGTATGTATCTGAAGACAAACCTGTTCCTCGGTTAACACCCTCTTTCAGTACTATTGATAGCCTGATGCGAAACGTCAGTCCAGAGACAACTTGGCAAAGGGAGATGCAGGCCAAGCAGCATCAGGAAACCATCAGCCGCACAGGATTTAAGCTAAAGGCTCCCTGTCAGGATATCATGGGTTTTCTGTGTCGCCATGCTCCAGCAAGTCAGAGTGAGCGAGCGGTTTTAGATTACATTTACTCAGTCCATTCGACCCATGATTTCGTAATCAGAACGCAAATCATGAACGAAGGCTGGGCGATGTACTGGGAAAAGAAAATCATGACTGAGCTTTTCAAAGAACAATCAGTCAAAGGGATTATTGATTACGCTCGTGTCTTCTCAGGTGTCTGTTATCCACGGCCATATTATATGCGAAATCCGTATCATCTGGGTTTCTACCTTTGGACTCACATCGAGGAGCTTTACTGTGATGGGAAAGTAAGTTTGGATTTTCATGAGGAAACAAGCCAAGACGTCAAAGATCATTGGAAACGACCCACAACCAAGACACCGATGCAGCAGATGGAGCATCTTGTCAAAACGGTGACAGACTATGAGTTCCTCAGACGATTTTTGACTCCAGAACTGGTGCACGAATTTCACTTGAATCGATTCAGTAAACGCCAAGCACAACAACTTAGAATTCCACCTGATAGCATTGTTCAGGAGGATCACTACAATGTCTGGATTAATCCAGAGCCTATCAAGAACGAAATGCTAAATTTCTTTACTCACTTCCATCGTCCGAGGATTTATCTGATCGATACAGATTTTCAGGATGGAGGCTTGTTGCTTTATCACCGAGACGACGGTCGTCGCCTCCGGAAAGATTGGATAAAACCCACACTAAAGAATCTGAACTTGATTTGGAAAGCCCCTGTTTATCTGATCTCTCGCAATTGGCTTTATTCCTTTTCGGCAAATCTATTCAAAGAAACCGTGGTTACGGCAGTTCGCTTTGAAAGCATTCTGGAACGAATGCGAAACTCGGAAAAACCATTCCGTATTTAGCATATGGAGTTAGCATGGCCGAATTACCGTTGAAGTTGCGCGACTTGTTGGGATATCGGCGAAAGAACACAATTCATTTCTCCGATTTTGTAAATAATCTTCTCGAAGAACCTGAAACCCATCTACATACCTCTTCCTCAATTATCTCTGCCGCAATCAAATATTTTGGACACGAAATTGTGATTCAGAGCGGTGAACCAGTCATCAGTTACAACGTTTTCAGGGATCCTTTTAGCAATGGTATCAATGCAGTATTTGGTCAGGAATACTGCATCAAGCAGGTACTGGACATCATTGAATCAGCAGACAAAGAGGTTGGGCCAAATCGGGGAATTATTCTTGTGGGTCCCCCCGCATCAGGAAAAACAAATGTTGTAGACCTGATTATTCGTGCTTTGGAGGAATACACTAAGCAGGTTTCTGTAAGGCTCTATACTTTCTTTTTCCGCTTTGAAAACGAAGATGGAAGCCGCTGCGTAGAAGTACACTCTTCTTTCCATCATAATCCCCTGCTGCTCTTCCCTACTTTGATGCAAAAAGCTGATGGGAATCTAAGCCGTCCCCGGCAAGAACTTTTCGATCATATCAACCAGCAACAAGAAGAACGAACACTTCTAATTCCCAGTTTTTACCAAAATGCCAATCTTGATAAAAAGACTCTCGATATTCTTGAAGAACTCCTCAGTAATCCGAAAAACAAAGGGATGAGTCTTTTTGAGGTCTTAGAGAGGTATGTTCGAGTGGAAGAGATCGAGTTTTCTGGGGCCCAAGCTCATGGAATTTCCAATATTGATGACATGCAACACCTGCGAGTCCGTGTCAGTCCACAGGATCTCAGTGCAGAAGATATGGGGATTGTCAATGAACACTTACCAGGCAAGTCCTTGAGGTATTATGAGGGGTCAATTATTGGATCTAATCGAGGGATTCTCCATATTCATGACGCCTTTGGTGTGAGTGGAGAGCGGATTTGTGAAAGTGATTATAAGCCCCTACTGATGTTACTGGGCAGCGGTAGAGTTTCAGTTGAATCCACGCAAACGGCAGTTGATAGTACAGTAATCCTGACAACCAATATTGAGGAAATGGAACTGCTGGACCACCAACTGACCTCCTCAAAGTTGCTGGACCGCATAGAGAAGGTTCCCGTCAACTATCTTTTAGATGCAAGTAGTGAAACCGATATTCTCCGTAGAGATCTGGCAAATATGCGCGAGAAGTACGACGTTGATCCAAACCTTCTGAGGATCGCCTCATACTACTCTGTGATGACAAGACTCCTGCCACCAATGCGGAAGAAGTTTCCTTCAAGTTGGAATCAAAGGAAAATTGAACTCTATCTAAACATCACTCCTGAGCAAAAGCTTTTCATCTACTCGGCGTACGCTGAAGACCCTGTCAATACCATCAAAAAACTTCCGCACTGGCATCCTTTCCGAAACGAGGCCCTGCGACTTGGTTTGAATCTAAACGATGAACATAGTTTTCGAGATCAGATCTCTCACCATCCTGAATCGGTTAACCTTCGTGACTCAGGGCTTTTCACTGAGGAAGATTTAAGATTAATTGACGATGAATTTATGCGGGATTTGTGGAAGGAACACTATCCCAACGAGGGGCGCAATGGGATCTCGATCAGACAGTTGCAAAATGTGATGCGAAACACGATGGCAAGTTCAGATGGACTGAAAGTGCACGTCGGCATCTTCCTAAGCCAACTGAACCGCATCATCACAGAAGGCCCAGATTTACATCATTGGTTGGAGATCGATACCCTTTACACACGCAAGCGGAAGCCCATACCAGACCGAAGTGTCGGGCGCCATGAGTTGCAGGAAGGGGAGGGAGACTACGGAGACTTCCATGGATTGGTGGGCGTAGTACGAGCCATTTACTTTCACATCATTCGCAATGAAGTCACTGTTTGTACTGTGGACCGCGATCCACGGCAAATTGAGGCTGATCTGAGAAGATACCTTCAATACGCACTATTGGCTCGTGCACAAAGAAACAGAGCTTTTGCCCACGTGATGGTGCCTCGCTTTACCTTCATTGATCCAAACAGCGGAATGAAAGTAGACGAGCCTGATTACAACTATATGAAGAGCATGGAGAGAGTGATGGAGCCGGAAATGGATGAAGAGTTGTTCCGGCAGATGATTGCACAAAAGTTCTTAGATCTGCAATCTAGTGGAGAGTTAGTGCTAGAAGGAAATAGGACAATCATTAACTCAAGAAATGACAACCTGCTCAATTGCTTTGCACAAGAGTACTCCAGAGCACTCTCACATCGCAAAATTGAGGAGGAGATCAACCCGGAAGTGCTGCACAATGCCTTCTTCCACAAGTTGAATGACGTAAATCACTACAATAGCATTGACCTGGGAGTTCAGAAGCTTGTCGAGACAATCATCACCAACATGCATCAACGGTTTGGCTACTCACGAAGCATTGCGCTGACCACAATCGTTTATGCCTTGAGAAAAGATATTGTCAATTTTAAGACAATCCTGAGTTGACGAATTTTTAGAAGAGTCGGCTTCCGTTGGGAACAACTCTTTCGGGTGTTGCCAAAACTACAGATCCGTGCTCATCTGGGAAACCTGTGACCAAGCACTCTGAAATGAAATGCCCAATCTGCTTTGGTGGAAAATTCACGACGGCAACGACTTGCCTGCCGAGTAATTCTTCTACTTGGTAATGTTTGGTGATTTGAGCACTTGAGCGCTTCACCCCTAACTCTTCTCCAAAATCAACCCAGAGTTTCCAGGCTGGTTTGAGTGCCTCTGGAAAAGTTTGCACATCAACAATGGTCCCCACCCGAAGGTCCACCTTCATAAAATCTGTCCAAGATAGATTGCTCATGTCTTCGCCAATTTATTGCCAAAAAGAGTTTGCCATTCTTCAGGTTTTATCTGCTTGGCATCAACTCTTCGGTATTGTTGCCCGATCTCATAGGCTCTTTTGACAGCGGGTCGGCTACCAATCAGGTTTAGGTAGTCAGCCACGTATGGAAACATTGATAAATCCTGCTTCTGCCTCTCCCAGCCGGTTGCCCAAGGATAGATCGCCATATCTGCAATGGAATAGGTCCCAGCCACAAAGTCGCGACCCCTCAGCCGATTATTGAGGACACTGTAGAGACGGCTGGTTTCCTGAGTATAACGTTCCTGAGCATAGGGCACTTGCTCTGGAGCATAGATGTTAAAATGATGATTCTGTCCCAACATTGGACCGAAGTGCGCAACCTGCCAAGTTAGCCACTGCTCTACCTCCCAGCCTTCTCGAATTTCTTGAGGATAAAATCTTTCCGTCTTTTGAGCGAGGTATCGCAAGATTGCACCCGATTCAAATAAGGGAAGAGGATTCTCTCCATCCTCAGGCTCGGTATCCACAATTGCGGGCATCTTGTTGTTTGGAGAAATCTTTAGGAACTCGCTATCGAATTGATCACCTTTGAGAATATCAACCGGATGAATTCTGTAATTGAGCTGGGTTTCCTCGAGAAAGATGGTGATTTTATGCCCATTGGGCGTGGGAAAATAATAGAGTTCGATCATCTAGACTTATCCGATCACAAGAGAGGGTATACAAGAAATTACTGAGAGGGCTTCTTCCACTCCCACCAAGCCTTGGTCAATAGTCCACTCAATACGAGTCCTCCACCAAGAATGCCCAACTTACCGGGTAATTCATGCAAGAATATCCAGGCTAGTAGGATACCGAAAACGCTTTCCAGAAGCATGATCATGCTTGTTTCTGGTGCGCTGATATAGCGTGGACCAGATTGAATTCCAATGTAAGCCATCGGGAGACAAACTCCCCCTAACAATAACAACCAGCGTAAATTTTCCCATGGGGGCAATGTAGCACCACCGAGTAAGCCAGATCCAATACTAAGCAGGAAACAGGCTGGCACAAGCACTGGTGTCACATCTAAGGGAGCCCGAGAACGTGCGCCCAAAAAATTAATTGCGGTCGCCAGCGCAGCACCAAGCGCCATTAAAAGTCCAAACACGCTTGAACCTGATTCACCCATGGCAGCGCTATCCATAACAATTAAGGTCGACCCAACAATGCTGATCCAGATCAAAATCCAGGTCAAGCGGTTGATTTTTTCTCCCAGCACCAGCCAACTCAGTAACCCCGCGATTACTGGAGTGGTATTTAGCAACAACAGGACGTGAGCTACTTGAGCATGTTGAATTGCCAGAACAAAACAAGTGGAGCTACAAATCAAACCTATCATCACGACCCATCCTGGTCGCCCAACTTGTCGAACCTGCTTCCACCAATTAAGTTGGTAACGCAAACCTGTGAATAGTGCGAGTCCGATACCTTGCAACAAGCTGCGCCAAAAGAGTTGGATTTCCAAAGGTTGATCAGCTAACCGAATTAATAGGGAGTCGGGTGAGATGAACAGAACCCCCATTGTGACCAGCAGGAATCCCCGAATGCGATGAGGAGATTGATCAGTCAATGAGTTGTTTGCTTTCTTGTCGTAGAGACTGATTCTGAAAGGTAGAAAAGAATGACCAGCGGTTATCGTTCAAAGGTAGACCAGAACAAGGACACCCGTGTAGGAATAGAGTTGAAGCCCCAAGGGTACCTGGGCTAATTCAAAAGCTCCAAAGTAACCAATGATTGGAAAGGAACCCAGACGTTGATTTATCTGCTTGAGGTCGACATCATCTTCACCATAGAGTGGACGCCCACGTGCAGCACAGTTGAAATAGATTCCAAAATCAGGTGTCTCTGGCAAAGTATCCCAGATTCGATCTAACATAATCTCTAGATCTTCTTCTGCGGCTAACCGATTACGCAGGGCAAAGGAGACAACATTACCCTCTTTCACCAGCTCCGGGACTTCCAAGCCTTGGGTGACTACATCGATTCCACTGAGATGCCTTATGATTGTAGACTCTCCAACAAACTGGGGCTCTTGAGGATTTAACGGAAAGCTGAGCATCAACTGTTGCGCAGCGCTTTCGATATCATTGAATCCAAGTTCCACGGCTGCCTGTACATAAGACTCCAGCGCTGAGTGTCCATCCAATTCGATAATCTGGTTGTTTTCTACTTTTGTGATGAACATGGGTTCCCCAATCACAAGGGCTGATTGAGTCACTCCTACTTGGTAGCGAAATTCTCCGATCAGCGTCATTCCAGATATGCCATGCTCGACGATTTCCTCCTGTCCCAGTTGGACTGAGCGATTCCAAGCACCATCATCACAGGAACCTGCACCAAAAACTTGCGGCTGATTGCTTGTATAGCGCAGGGTATTGATGAAATTATGTGGAGTTTGCTGATAGGCATCAGGGAAGAAGAGGAAAAGGGGCTCCTCGCACTTCAGCCCTTCAAGAAATTCACGAAGTTGGTGAGCCACACTAGGAGAATGCTCTCGACGCTGGCAGGTTGTTAGGGCATTGGTTCTGATTTCTGGGGTCTGGGCCAATAAGATGACAAGACCTGGTTCCCCAAAGATTTCTCCATTTTCAGAAAGTACACCACCGGCACTGCAACCGGTCCATTGCGTTCCGGGTGTATTTTCAACCAGGATTTGTCGAATCTTCTCAGCATGATCAAGATGCTCTGCTGAGAAGAAGATCAGTCCCCAATCCACAAGCCCCTGAACTTTCATGCGAGCTTGTTGGAGGGCTTCTTCGACTGCCTGAACGGAGTTAGATTTACTGGAACTTCCTGTCCCGATAGCGCTCATGAACTATAATCTCCAGTGACTTCGCCGCTCAGCTATGATTGGTGTCGAGTAGGGCCGTGTTTGAAATGGAATTATCAGTCTCGATGCTGAGGTATTTTATCGGTAAAATGACTATGAACCATTTTTTTTGAATCTAGCAGATCAAAGCTAACAAAAAGCGTTTTCAAAGGCCATGAATTTCATGATCTAAACGATCTCTTCTTCAACAGAGTGGAGATCAATTCACAAGCCTCATTTTCACAAGATAAATTATGGAAAAAGTGATCAAGTCAGAAAAGGAATGGAGGAATCAACTGACCTCTGAGGAATTTTACGTTTGTCGCCAAAAAGGTACCGAGCGGGCCTTCACTGGGACTTACAATCAATATAAAAAACCTGGAATCTACGTTTGTAGATGTTGCGGTCAGTTATTATTTGATGCAAACGACAAGTTTGATTCTGGAACAGGATGGCCGAGTTTTACCCAACCAATACATCCAGAAGTGGTGGCAACTGAAGTGGACCGGAGCCATTTTATGGTTCGAACTGAGGTACTTTGCGCTCGTTGTGATGCACATCTTGGTCATGTCTTCGAGGATGGCCCAGCCCCAACAGGTCTCCGTTTCTGTATGAATTCAATTTCGTTGCAACATCAGCCACCTCAGCCAGATGAGACAGAATGAACCCCGAGCAATATCCTGCCGTCTTGCTGCATGGTCTGGCTTGTGATCCTTACCTCTGGGAAACAACTGAAGGACATCTTCAGAGAGCTGGTTTTGAGGTACACCAACCTCTTATGCGAAATCAAGATTCTATCTCCAAAATGGCGGAGTTCGTTTTGGAGGAGGTCGAGGGAGAATTCATTCTTGGGGGACTTTCAATGGGTGGCTATGTCTCCTTTGAAATTTGGAGAAAGGCTCCAGGGCGTGTAAAGGCCCTGATTCTCTGTGATACAAACTATCGACTGGACACTCCAGAGCGTGTAAAGGCCCGTGAACAAACAATGCGACTGGTGGAAAAGGGCAATTTTGATCAGATGGCTAGCCGTTTCCATGGGATGCTAACAGCTCAGGATTATCTAAATGATGTTCAGAAATCAGAGAAGCTGAAGGCGATGATCTATCGAACTTCCCCTGAAGAATATTTAAGGCAGCAAACTGCAATTTTTAACCGTCCGGACAGTACTGAAACTTTGGCAGCGATTGACTGTCCTACCCTGATTCTGTGTGGGGAGTTTGATCAAATGACTCCTCCTGCTGTTCATCAGGAAATGGCTGCTAAAATAACAAGAGCTCAACTTGAAATCATCTCAGGGGCTGGACATCTATCCACTCTAGAAGCTGGCGACAAGGTAGGACCACTTATTTGTAATTGGTTACTGGGATTAGCCGATTGATCAAAATTCTTTTCATGATTGAATAAGCCTGAGAATCCAAGATTCAGCAGAAAAACTGACGAAGTGTCCGTTAATTGAGTTCAAATGACCCCGTGAATTAATAGAAGCTTAGATTCCTTGACTTACCTACGGCTTGAGCGAGGTATGGATTTCCTTCTTGATAATTTGCCTGCTTGAATGTTGGAGAGTCTTATCAGCTGCTTGCTTAGGATGATCTTTACCCATAGGAGTCAGACATGTTTAAGCAATCGACCATCGAACTTTACGATGAATACACAAGCTCAAGATTGCCACGACGTCATTTTCTGGAGATATTGGCCTTATTAGCAGGGGGGCCCACAGCTCCAGTAGCTCTGCTACCAGTATTGGAGAATAATTATGCGATGGCCGCCCAGGTAGTAGCGGAGCAGAATATCTGGCTGACGGCTGGGACTAATGAAATTCTGAGACCAAATGGCCCTATTCAAGCTTACGTCGCAAAACCAAAGAACGCATAAAGCTACCTGCTGTGACAGTGATTCATGAGAATCGAGGTTTGAATCCGCATATCATGGACATTTCTCGGAGAGCAGCGGTGGAGGGTTACTTGGCCTTAGCACCTGATGCTCTCAGTCGGGGGGGAGTTGCCAAATGATCAGGATCAGGCTCGTAGCTTGATTCGGGAACTGGACAGGGGAATCACCCAGCAGGACTACTTGTCTTCAGTCAGTTTCGCCAAGAATCACAGCGATAGTTCCGGAAGAGTTGGCTGCGTCAGTTTTTGTTGGGGAGGTGGGATGGCAATTCAATTGGCTGTAAACTCAACTGAGTTTAGTTGCTCAGTTTCTTTCTACAGAAGTCAAGTCAGCGCCGAGGATGCGCCTAAGATGAAAATTACTTTAGTGTTACACTATGCGGGCCTGGATGAACGAATCAATAAAGGCATTCCTGAATTCATCAATGTACTGACAGTAAACGCTGCTCCTTTCACAATGCATATGTACCCCGGTGTCAACCACACGTTCCATAACGAGACCAATGGTGCACGTTTCGACCAAGATTCAGCAAAGCTAGCCTGGCAAAGAACGGTTGCATTCTGGAACCACTACATCAAGATTTAATACCTACTTTGATCACCGGGCTCTAAGCTCGGTCCTCAGATCAGATCACTCTACATATCCCCATCCATCGACCTGATTTGTTTATTAAAATCAGGATCTGACTAAATTATTGTTCAGCAAAAATTATATATGATAAATTTTTTTCCAACAAAAATTAAACTGTATATGGAAAGAATTTAGAAAAAAATTTAAAATTATTTTGCAAGTGCGAAAAAATTAAGTAAAATTACTAAACATAAACTAAAAATTAATTAACAATTTTTTCTACAGGAGACAATATGCTTCCCGCCTATCAAAGATATCAAGAAATTGAGCTTCAACGGTATTTCAAGAATGAGTATCGAGATGACTGGGAGTTTGCAATGACCCAGTTTGTCAAAGTGCGAGAAGAGAGAAAAAGTGTGTCAGTTCGTCAGTTTTTTCTCAAGGGTTGGCAAGGTCTGCTAGGTTTTGCTGGTATTCACAAGCAGTATGGGATTGATCACAAGCATCCTCAAGCCGTCTAATCATCGCTTGAAGGCAGGAGGTCTCGTCAAAGATGTGGGGCCTTCCTGCTTACCCAGACTTTCAAGCGATCATTGTTCTGATCAATAACCTCTATCTACTCCCACCTAATCTTAGATTTTTTTGGTTTGGATCAGAAACCGAAGGCTCAATTAGGCCTCATTTGAATCCTCCACAAATCTCCGATCAATCCCTTCTTTATTATTGGTAGTAAATCCAAGGGTGGACACCAAAAGTGATCTACGGCAGACTATCTCCATTTAGTTAAATGAGTGTCTTGTAAATTCGATTCTTCAATCTCCCACCCTTGATGTTTAGCAAACTTTCCCAATCGTCTCAGTTTTGGATAACGTTGATCCTAGTGGTAGCTGTCCATTTGCTCATCATATTTGTAGCGCTGATGGATTATCAAACGATTGATCGCGCCTCATCGAAAGAGAATCTGGCGGAACCAGAAGTTGTGAAATCAGAGTCCCCTTGCGATGGAAAAGATCTGACTGGCAAGAACAGAGAAGTAGTTGGAGATCGGGTGAACCTGAGAGTCGGACCTGGAACCAAGTTTGAGAAGGTTACTTACGTAAATCCCAACGATTCAGATCAGGAGTTGGTGGCTAGGTTGGAATCCGGTATGAGAGTTCTAGAACAGTGTCTCTCAGGAGATTGGGCAAGAGTGATGGTTGATCGGCCAGCCCGTTACAAAGAAAGCCACAAAGGCTGGGTTGCTCGGGAATATTTACGCTAAAATTGGTATAAATCAGTTGTAACCAAGTTCTTTCACACCATAAATTCCGCAAAGTCTGCTGAATTCTTCTTCCAGATAAGCTGGTATTGGAACTCCAAGCTCCGATCTTTCCTCTTTGACCCGCCACTCACGATCTCCAGGTGCCATAACAGCCATTCCTTCTTGTGCTGGTAAGGAACGCAGTTCCTGTAAATAGTTCTGCATCAATTCCATGAAAGTAGAACGAGAGACAAAAAGATCTGGCTTAAGAACCATGAAAAATTGGCCAAGATGCCTGGGGATTGACAAATCGTCAGAGTTCATCTTTAAGATTTGTGAGCAAAAAGGCATACCCGTTAGAGGTGAACAAAGCACTTCGATCATCCCACCCAGAGCTGCACCCTTGTAGCTATAGTCGTTGCCACCAAAGGAATTGAGCGCAACGGCTTCTTTGTGATTCTTCGTTGGTTGTCCGTTTTTATCGACGGCAATATCGTCAGGTAATGGTCGTCCTTGAGCTTCATAATCGGCCACACGATTCCAAGGAACACAGCTTGTAGCCATGTCTATTAGGAATGGCGTATCATTGTCGACTGGGGCTGCGAATGCGATCGGGTTTGTACCATGGAAGGGCTTTTTCGATCCATGAGGCAAAACTAGAGTGTCAGTGTTGGAGAAACCAAAGGCAAGAAATCCCTCATTTGCAGCTTCTTCAACGTAACTACCAAGTGCTCCCAGATGTGAAGAGTGAATCACTGAAATCATACTGATTCCGTAAGTTTTGGCTTTTTGGATTCCCTCCTCAATCGCACGATAAGATGCATAATGTCCAAAGCCGTTGTTTGCATTGACCTCAACTGCGACTGGGGTTACTTCCCTCACTTCTAGTTGTGATTTTCCATTGACCCGCCCTCCTCGAACAACCTTTTCATAGTGTGGTAATAATCGTACACCATGGCTATCCACACCTTTTATAGAGGCTGAGCAAAGAGTTTTGGCAACTGCTGAAGCGCTCTCACTTCGGGTTCCTGCTTTTTCCAGAACAGTTATCAGGAACTGGTTCAATTCCTCCACGGAGGAACGCTTCATTTGATTTTCCCAGTCTCGATTCTCGCTCATCGAATGTCTCTGTTGATTAGGCTATTACCGTTTGCCGCAGCACTGAACGCACCCCATTCTCTGTTAGTTCTTGAAGGACTGAGGTAAGTTGCTGAGAGAATATAGTATTATTAGCTAGGTCGCTGCTGAAGATTTCCTCTATTTGCAGTAATTGATTTACGTATTCTGTAGTCTTTTCACTATTCAACTGACCATTAAGAAATCCAGACTCTTGGGCAAGCTGACGCAGCTTTGGAGTCAAGGGGTCCTGCACCTCAAAACTATTACCATTCTCCTGAATTCCCGTCACATAGCGCATCCAGCCTGCAATGGCGAGCAGGACCCTTTTTGGAAGTCGATTGGCAGCATGATGATCGCGGAGGGTACCTAATAATCTTTGAGGGAGCTTCTGGGAGCCATCCATCGCAATTTGATAGAGGCGATGATTGAGTTCTGGGTTTTGATAGCGTGCCATAAGGTCATGGGCATAGGCCTGAAGATCAATCCCTGCAGGCATACTGAGAGTTGGAATGATCTCATCCTGCCACATTCCAAGAAGGAGCTTTTGAAAATCAGAATCACTGGCGGCATCAGCAACAAACTCATGGCCTGCCATGAAGCCTAAATAGGCCAGAGTCGAGTGTGTGCCATTAAGCATTCTTAATTTCATGTGCTCGAATGGTGTTACATCATCAACCATGGTTACCCCGACTTCTTCCCAAGCCGGACGACCTTCACAAAAATTGTCCTCCAGGACCCATTGAGAAAAACTCTCAGTGACTACAGCTCCTTGATCTTCTAAGCCAAGCTGCTTTTGCACATTCTGATGATCTTTCTCTGTAGTCGCGGGTACGATCCGGTCAACCATTGAGCTTGGACAGGTAACGCGATCGTTGATCCAGTCTGCAAGTTCAGCATCACGAAGTTTTGCAAATTCGATGAGTAGTCCCCTCAGCACTTTGCCGTTGCTCGGCAGATTGTCACAACTAACAATGCTGAACGGACCCAAATCTTGTTTCCAACGCCGATTAAGTGCCTCACAAAGATAACCCAAGGCGGAGCTAGGTTGATTTGTGTTTTCGAGATCTGCTATCACTTGAGGGTGTTTCTGGTTTAAACGACCCGTAGCTGGATCGTGACAGTAGCCCTTTTCGGTGACTGTTAAGGAAACAACTTTGGTTTCTGGGTGACAAAGCCGATTGAGGGCAGCTGCTGGGTTCTCAGGAGCACAAAGTACCTCACGAACGGCTCCAATGACTTCCATACGCTGCCCGCAGCGGTCATTCTCCACCAGAGTGTATAATCCATCTTGGGGAGCCAATTGATCTCGCACATTTGGGCTCCGAAGACTGATACCGGAGATGGACCAGTTTCCAGGGTATAGGCTCAGTAACTTGTCAGTATACCAAGCTTGGTGAGCGCGATGAAATGCGCCGATACCAAGATGAACAATACCAATCCCACAGGATTCTCGAGGGTAGCGATTACCAAATTTTTCTTGCAGTGCTAATGCGCGACTCATTTTTCCTCATTGAATCGATAAGCTTTCTTTACGAGCTGGTAGGCTAAATCAATTGCAACTTCCCTAGCTTCCTCTTCGCTCATTCGATGTTCACAGACGAGTTCTGCCAGATAGCGGCAGTCAATTCGTCGAGCTAAATCGTGTCTAGCAGGGATTGACATGAAAGCTCGGGTGTCATCATTGAAACCAACAGTGTTGTAAAAACCTGTGGTTTCGTTTGTTTGTCTACGGAAGCGTAACATCCCTTCTGGACTGTCATAGAACCACCAGGCAGGGCCTAGCTTGAGGATAGGATAGTGTCCAGCAAGTGGGGCTAACTCTCGGCTGTAGCTGGTCTCATCAAGGGTGAACAGAATCATGCTGAGTCGAGGTTCATTGCCAAATTTGTTTAGTAGTGGTCTAAGCCCATTGACATAATCAGTCGTTATTGGGATATCCGCTCCTTTGTCACGACCAAAACGTTCGAAGAGCGGTTGATTATGATTACGGAAGGATCCCGGATGCAACTGGACAACAAGGTCATCGTCCAGACTCATCCTCACCATTTCTGTGATCATTTGTCCGCGGAATTGGTCTGCTTCTACAGCACTGAGATTCCTTGCTAGTGCTCCCGACAAAAGCCGCTCACATTCGGCTCGGGAAAGATCTGCTGTAGTTCCAGTTGGGTGCCCATGATCTGTGGAAGTAGCTCCCATCGACTTGAAAAATTCTCGTCGCTGTTGCAAGGCCTTCAGGTACCCATTCCAGGTATTAGCATTTTCTCCAGTAATTTCAGCCAACTTCCCAATATTTTCAGCAAAGCCCTCAAACTCAGGATCAACCACTGGATCTGGGCGGAATGCGGTAATGACATTACCCTGCCAGCCTGAATCTTTTATTGTTTGATGGTGAGTCAGGGGATCAAGAGGAGATTCAGTTGTTGCCAAGATCTCGATTTGAAAGCGTTCGAACAAGGCACGCGGACGAAAGGCTTCGCTTGAGAGTTTTGCGTTCACTTCGTCATAAATTTGGTCGGCATTCTCCAGCAGCATGGGAACATTGATTCCTAGAACCTCATGCAGGGCGTGATCGAACCAAATCTTCGACGGAGTCCCACGAAACAGATAATAATGTTCAGTAAATATTCGCCAAATTTTCCTGTGATCCATTTCTGTAGGTGAACTGTCACGAGTCGGAATTCCCAAGTCTGTTAGGGAAATCCCATGACTGTAGAGCATTCGGAATAGGTAGTGATCAGGAATCAGGAAGAGTTCTGTCGCATTACCAAAATTTTGGTTTAGAGCAAACCAACTTGGATCGGTATGACCATGTGGACTAACGATGGGGAGATCACGGACTTCCTCATAAAGTCTTCGCGCAACATTGCGTTGGGATGGATCTGAACTGAACAGTCTATCTGGGTGATTAAATGGCGAATAGGGTTTCATTAGCATCGCTCCATTTGAGTTTTTGTGTGTTTCCAGTTGTTTCTTCAATGAATTTTGATGAACTGCGTGCCAAGTTGAACAGATGCTGGGCTCCAACGGTCATTGATGTATTCCCACTCCAACAATTCAGCAAGATCTCCAACATTTTGTGTGGTTGGCCAGCCCAATAGCTTTCTAGGTTGGATTGAGGTCCAGCGAATTCCTTGTTCAAGAGAGACGTTGTACCAACTTATGACATTTTGCAGACATTCCAGCAGAGTTGCTGCTGAACCAGCAAGATTCTGGGTTCCAAAGAGATGCACCACACCTTCAGGTTTGGATTGAATCTTTGTAGCGCCTAAAAAATAGATTCCAGGAACTGCCCCAGAAGCTGCTGTTCCATCACTGACTAAGATGGTTCGGTCTGAACCCTTGGCTTTGATATAGACGCTCAGTACATGAGGTTTCTGATGAAAGCCATCCGCAATAAAACTAGCAGAAAGACCTTCCTCAGCAAGTTGGCTCAGAATCGGATTGTCAACTTTCGGTAATAACTGGGCAACCCCATTGCCCAAGTGTGTTGATAACGATGCCCCAGCATTCACTGCTTTTCGGATATCTTCATGCGAAGCGTTCGTATGACCGAGAGATACGCGGACTCCACTTTCAACACATTTGGCAATCAATTCAAGGACACCAGGCATCTCTGGAGCCACAGTCAGAAGCTTGATTCGACCTCCTGCTGCAGCTTGCCAACTCGCGAACTTTTCCCAAGATGGCTTTTCTCCCATGAACTGAGAAGGATGGCAACCTGCAAAACCTTGTGCTGGATTGAGAAAAGGTCCCTCTAGGTGATATCCCTGCACCATCATCTGTGCAATGGGAGAGAACGCCCGTGCCCTCTCTAATGCTTCAAAGTTTTGATGCAAATCTACTTGATCAGCAGTGATCAAAGTCGGAAGTACGTTGGTCACCCCAGTTTTCAGGAGAGCCTGCATCGATCGATGGAATTCTTCGGGGTTTAAGTCTGGATTGTTAAAATCAATGCCAGCAAAACCATTGAGCTGGATATCACACAACCCAAGGGTTCTCTTTCTTTCAGATTGAACTGCACCATCAACAGTCTGAAGGGACTCTTTTAGAGTCCCTTGTTCATCGACGTGAATTTTTTGGTCAGCTGAAAAGAGCATGTTTCTACTAGGATCAGGTTGGCTGAGAGACTCCAGACAATGCTAACTCGGCTTGCCGATGACAGGCCACGAAGTGATTAGGTTGGACTTCTTCCAAGTCTGGTGCTTTTTGCCGACACAAATCAGTGGCAAAGGGGCATCTGGGATGGAAATGGCAACCACTAGGGGGATTGGACGGACTGGGCACATCTCCCTCCAAGGGTTGCATCTTTGAGCGAATTCTGGGATCAGCAACCGGTACGGCTGATAGCAAAGCCGCGGTGTAAGGGTGTTTTGGAGCCAGGAAAAGCTCATCTGTTGGAGACATTTCTACAATCCGGCCCACATACATTACGGCCACACGATCGCTAATGTGACGAACGACACTCAAATCATGCGCAACAAACAGGTAAGTCAGCTTCAACTGTTCCTGCAGATCCAGCAATAAATTGAGTACCTGGGCCTGTACTGAAACATCCAAAGCAGAGACTGGCTCATCGGCTACGACCAGTCGAGGATTTAGCGCCAGGGCGCGGGCAATCACGATTCTTTGCCGCTGACCTCCACTAAACGCATGTGGAAACCGACGCATATATTCTGGTCTCAGGCCCACAAGATGAAGCAGATCAGCGACTCGATCACTTCGTTCTTTGCGATTGGCGACACCGTTGACCAAAAGAGGCTCACCAACAAGATCAAGTAAGTTCATTCGAGGATTGAGAGAGGCAAATGGATCTTGAAAGATCATCTGCATCTCCTTACGTAGTGCTCTCAGTTGGTCACTGGTTAGTTGTGTCACATCCACCAACTGCCCATCAGCTTGACGATAACGGATTTCACCAGATGTTGGATTGATGGCACGTAGCAGACATCGGGAAGTGGTTGTTTTTCCACAGCCACTTTCACCCACAAGCCCTAAGGTCTCTCCCTGGTTTAAATGAAATGTAACCCCATCAACAGATTTTACCTGGCCTACTACACTTTTAAAAACCCCCTTTCGGATAGGAAAATATTTTTTTAGCTCCTTGACATCTAGCAAGCGCTCCGGAGGCATGAGTGTACTAGCAGTCAAAGTTGATGGGGTTGGTTCAGCTGACATTGACCTCCTCTTCATGAAGGAAGCAACTCACTGATTGGTGTTCGTTGATCACTTTGAGTACTGGTGCTTGATTGGAACACTTCTGTTGCGGGAGAGCCTCTTGGCAACGGGCCACAAACGGACAACCTGTACGTTTCTGAAATGGGTGAGGAATTGATCCTGAGATCGTTGGTAGACGACTGCGATTATTTGTGTAGACGGTTGGGATAGATCTAAGTAGAGCCCGCGTGTAGGGATGTTGGGGATTATGAAAAATTTGATCAACTGGGCCACTCTCCATCACCTTTCCTAGATACATCACCACGACATCATCAGCGAGTTGGGCGATCACTCCAAGGTCACGGGTGATGAAGATAATTGATGTCTGATGCTCCTGTTGTAGCTTGCGCAGTAGGCTCAGCACTTGAGCCTGTGTGGTGACATCAATGGCAGTGGTGGGTTCATCAGCTATAAGGAGCAGTGGATCGCAGGTAAGAGCCATTCCAATCATCGCACGTTGACGAAGCCCGCCACTAAGTTCCCAAGAATAGCGATTCATTGCGCTTTCTGGATTTGGAACTCCAACTTCTTTGAGACGATTCACAGCAATCTTTTTCGCTTCTTCATCACTGCCGGGTTGATGGAGTTGAATCACCTCTATCAATTGATTGCCAATGGTATGCACTGGACTGAATGCAGCCATTGGTTCTTGGGGAATCAGGGCGATCTCATTCCCTCGCAAGGCCCGAAGTTGAGCACTCTTAGCCGGTAACTGAACAAGATCAACCATTTCATCAGAGGAATTACCCAGAATTTTTGACCGAAAGCGAATGGCACCGTTTGCAATTCTGCCAGGTTTTTCGATCAAACGTAGGACTGACTTGATCGTGACACTTTTGCCGCAGCCACTTTCACCAACAATACCGAGAACTCTCCCTGGATACACATCAAAGCTGACTCCATCAACCGCTTTGACAGATCCCTCATCAAGCTCAAAAACAGTCTGCAGATCGCGGACTTCTAGCAGAGGCTGATTTGTCATTTGTATTCTCAACTATAAGGATCTGCGGCATCACGCAAGCCATCCCCCAGGATGTTGAGCGCAAGAACGGTAAAGATGACAGCCAAGCCAGGAAGCAACAACCAAGGAGCCAGGGCAATCGACTGAAGATTCTGTGCTTCTTGTAAGAGTACACCCCAACTGATAGCAGGCGGACGCAAACCGAGACCTAAGAAGCTCAAAAATGTTTCGTTAATGATCATTACAGGAATAGCCAGAGTACTGGTGGCAATGATGTGACTGGTGAAGGTGGGTAGCATATGTCGGAAGATGATTCGACTTTGGCTGCACCCGGAAAGTTTTGCGGCCATGACGAAGTCTTCTTCTCTCAATGACAAAAACCTACCACGAACCTCCCTCCCTAGTGTTGTCCAGCCCAACAGTGAGAGGATTAGCGTGATCGCAAAGTAAGTCTGCTCTACCGTCCAGTCTCTGGGCAAGGCTGCAGTCAAGGCCATCCAGATGGGAATAGGTGGCAGTGATTGAAGGATCTCGATCAACCTTTGAATGACTAAGTCGGGCCAGCCTCCGTAATATCCTGATATTCCACCGAGCAGGATTCCAAGAAAAATACTTAGCCCAACTGCGACCAGCCCGATTGAAAGTGAAACTCTGGTTCCATGCATAAGTCGAGACCATTGATCTCGGCCTAGACGATCGGTACCCAGCAGGTGAAACGAATTTCGAGCGGATGGTTTTTCAACACCAAAGAGGTGTAGATCTGTTTTGAAAAGCCCAAAGACCTCGTATTCATAACCACTTGTCAAGAAATGAAGAGGTAAAATTCTCTTCTCATCGACACCCCATTCCATCTTGAGTGTTGTCTTATTCCGTTTCCCTTTAAGTGGTTTAACATGGATTTGGAAACTTCCATCATGGAAAAAGGATATCCCCTGAGGCGGCATGAAAGATTCACGAGCACTCGATTTGTTGGGATCTTGAATACTGAAGAAATCTGGAAACAGAGCAATCAGAATGATTCCAAGCAACACAAATGCACTGACTAAAGCTAACCGATGCTTCTTAAAACGCCACCAGATAAGCTTCCAATTAGGAGCTAAGTCAAAGGCCTCATCCTTGACCGTTTCGTTGACTTCATTGCTCAAGGTGATTTGAGAAGTCATCTGTAGGCTTGTGCAAAATGATTCATACAGGCATCCCCGCTTTGCCCCAATTGGCCTTCATTTCGTTAGGTTTTTCCCAGGTATTGGCTGGATAGAGACGCTGCCAATTTCTATGATGCCCAGCATGATCTGGAGTAAGTGTCATGTAGGGATATGATTTTTCTTGATGACCCTGAACCAGACCCTCCATCAACGATTTGGTTAACTCTGCTTCCATGTGGTTGCGGATATCATCAAAATCAGGATCAAGAAGTAGGTTGTTTTGTTCGAGGGGGTCCGCTTCCATATCAAATAAAGTACTGAGTCCATTTTTGTAGCGTGATAATTTCCAACGCTCTTCAAACCACATTAGCCCAGCACCTGTAGCTCCAAACAGGTTTTTACGAGCCTGCTGCTCAGGCTTTGTGGAGATTACCTGGGAGTCCTGAGCTATCATATTTATTCCCGCATGACTGAGGATTGTTGCGTATAGATCTGTCAACGAAACCAAGCTCTTGGATTGTCCAACCTGATAGGGTGTTCCTTTCGCAATCAGCGGTATACGAGAAGAGGATTCGTAAAATAAAGCCTTACCAACCATGTCGAAGTCACCGAGAAAATCACCATGATCTGATGTGAAGAAGATTAGTGTCTCACGCTCAGAATTCTGCTCTTCTATAGCACTTAAAATTTGTCCGACTTGGTGATCAATGATCTGAACCAAACCTGCATAGTGTCGTCGAATGGTCTGTTTGGCTAATTCTGGAAACTCTCGAAAATCTGCTTGAGCTGATCCAGTGAGGTGGGCTTGAATAAACCCCTTTTGAAAGTTCTGACTGTCTGCGGTTCCAGGAATTGAAAAGGGAAACTCTTCTGCCGGACGCATGTAATCAAGAATTTCTGAGGGTGGGTTGTAAGGATCATGTGGTCCTGGGAAAGCCACCCACAGAAAGTATGGTCTATCCTGGCGGAAATCCTTGATAAACTCCACACTCCGATCTCCAACCCAAACGTCCACTTGGTGTTCCAATGGGATTGGGTTGACGGAAGCCATTCGGCCCGCTCGGTAGCCAGGTTCTTCTGTGCCAGCAAGCTTCCGAAGATCTCGTGCTGCCAAATAATCAGCGTAGTCATCCTGAATATGGATATGGCGCTTGTCTTCAGCAATCCAACGATGACTGAATCCCTCCTCTTGGTCCCAGGGAATGAAGTGCATCTTGCCGATGCCTTCATTATGATAGCCATTTTCTAAAAGGGCGTTGGTAAAACTGAGAAGACCACAATCTTCATGGTCTGGGCGCAGCCAGTAGTTGTTCGTTAATACTCCAGTTGAGAGGGCGTTGTGTCCTGTGAGTAGAGATGCCCTAGCTGGAATGCAGATTGGGGAGGGAGATAAGGCCCGGTTGAATTGTAACCCTTGTTGGGCAAGCATATCGATATTGGGAGTTTGAACGAATTTGCTGCCGTAGCATCCAAGAAAATCAGGCCTGAGTTGATCCGGCATGATCAAAACAATATTGGGTTTGTTTTCTAGCTTTTGTGACATTTTACTCCTCGTCCAGTCGAATTCTGGGATCCAGCCAAGCCAAGAGAATGTCAGAAATCAATGTGCCAACCACTGCTAGCATCATGTAGAAGAGAATGATTGTGCCTGCCAGAAACATATCCTGGCTGATCAGAGCCCTAAGCAACATAGGGCCTATGGTGGGCAAATTCATTACCGTTGCGACAATTACACTTCCAGAAAAGATAAGAGGTAGATACCAACCAATCGTACTTATCAGGGGGTTCATTGCTAAACGGACAGGATATTTCATGACGAGATGCCACTCGGAGAGACCCTTGGCTCGTGCCATCTCCATGTACGGTTTTTTTAGCTCGTCGAGTAAGTTGGCCCGCATAACTCTGGCAAGACGGGCAGTTCCATCCAACCCAAGAATGACAACGGGAAGCCATAAGTGCTGCAACAAATCTACGACTCGATCCCAACTCCAGGGAGCATCGATGTACTCTGCTGAGAAAAGTCCTGTGACGCTCACACCATAGTATTTAAAGGCTATCCACATCAGGACTAAAGCCGTCATGAAAGTTGGAGTGGCAACACCGAAGTAATTAAAAACAGTGAAGAAGTAATCAAAAAAAGAGTACTTGCGTGTGGCTGAGAAAATTCCAATCGGGATCGCAATCAACCATGTAAATACAAAAGTCCCCAAGCCAAGGGCGAGGGTGAGCCCCATGCGTTCACCGATTAGTTCACTAATGGGACGTTGCCAATCCAATGATACTCCCAGGTCTCCAGTCAGGATTCTTCCCATCCATTTGAAATATTGGAGGTACATGGGCTGATCAAGGCCATAGAGCGCACGCAACGCATCAATCTGGGCCCTTTCCATCGAGGATCCCGATGCTGCCAATTCAGCAATATAGCTGGTTAGAAAGTCACCAGGAGGAGCTTGGATCAAGAGGAAGGCGATGACAGAAAAGATCAGTAGCAGGAACGGCAACAGCAGGAGCCGCTTGATGATATAGATTAACATTCAGAAATGTCTGGGACAGACGTTTGGAGTGCGGTCTGGCTCCAAAAAGAAGTCAGACCGCTAGGAGTGTGACTCAGCGTGAATAGAAATACTGTTCGAGACGGGTATCTCCTGGAGTACGCAGAGGCCAATCGTTTCCAGCAACGGCTGGAACATTGCGCAGCTTATCATTCGCAACTAGAACTCCCTGAATCATTGGGGTCATCCCAACGGTTCCAATTTCCCAGACATTATCAGCCCAGATTTGGAAGAGTTCTTTGGCCAGGGCGATTTGCCGATTACGTCCAGAAGTTTTGGCTTCATCAATGATGTCGACCAAGCGCTTGATTTCAGCAGGTGGAGCTTGTCCTTCCTTACCGCCGGATGCATACCACTTGGCAACTAAGGGTGCAAAGGTCAAAGCTGGATCACTTCGGGGATCAAACTTGGGTTGACCACTGAAAGGGAAGCCCGTGGTGTCTTCGTTCCAGACTTCTGACATCAACTCATTGGCTGGGCGCATCGAGAAGTGTTGAGCTCGCTCACGAACTTCCACATGTGCTTTGACTCCGACTTCTGCCCAATTCTCCACAATCAATTGTGCGATATCTGTCCAAGCACCAAATTGAGGGACCACCCCAATTTCAATGTCAAGTACCTGTCCATTGGACATAAGACGATGTCCATCGCTGTTTTTGTTTGGAAGAACTTTATCCAACATTGCCGAAGATTCTTCTGGATTGAACTCGGTATAGCGGAAGGCGTATTCATCTCCAGGGTAGTAAGGGTGGAAGGGAGCAGGGACTCCTTGACGAGCTTCACCAAGGCCGAAGAATGCTAGCTCCTTGATGGCATCTCGATCAATTGCGTGAGAAAGCGCGATGCGGAAGTTCTTATTGCGGAAGTATTCACCTTCAGGGCCTATCCACGTTTGGTTCAGCATCACAACTGCATCTGAGCCTCCAAAGGTTGGCCAGGTAACCACACGATAGTTTGCGTTGTTCTCGTTTTCTTTGAGAACAGGATAACTACTCATGTTGATGTGACGCCCCTGAAAATCAATCTCACCAGCAACTGCTGCAAGGTTCAAAGCTTCCTTGTCCGCAAAGAAGGTAAAGCGGATTTCGTCAATATAGGGCAGTTGGTTGCCCTGTGGATCGACTCCCACGAAATACGGATTACGTTTGATCGTGAAGACCTGGTCCGAAACAGTTGTTCCATCTGGAACCCAAGCCGCCATGCCTGGTCGATTACCGCTCAAATGCGGGAGTGCTTCCACCGCGAATAGTTGGGTCCAAGTATCAAAACCTGCTGCTTTTACCTTGGCATCCAAGCTAGCCTTGCTGGTATGGTCAGGATGGAATTGCTTCAAATAATGAGCTGGAACAAATACTAGATTGCTGATCGATTTGTCAGCACCATCCAGGTTCGCCATATTTAGCAGGAAGGCTGTGTTTGGCTGCTTGTAAGTCCACTTGACCAAGTAGTCCGAAAGCTTTTGGACTGAGGCCAATGAACCATCTCCGTTTTTCATCCAGCCAACACCACCGGGCATTAGTTCTTGGTTCATCAAAATATTGTCGTACCAGAACATAATGTCATCAGCGTTGAATGGAGTGCCGTCTGACCATTTAGCGCCTGGCCTGAGGCGAATAATCCATTCTGTGAAGTTTTCGTTAGATTCCCAACCTGCTGCGATATGAGGAACAATCTGGCTTCCGTCTGGTGCATAACGAACTAGTGCGTCGTAGACGGCTCTTGTGTAGTTGTTGTGGTCACCTGGACCAAGGAACGCACGACGGAGTGTGCCACCGTATTGACCAATTTCGTCAACAACAGGCAGCATCAATGGAATCTCAGGGAGACGCTCATTCAATGGTGGCAATGTCCCGGCTTTGACCATTGCTTCGAGATCGGGGGATTCCCCTGCAATTACTCCTGTGCTCCCAATGATTGTAGAAAATCCAAGAGCAACGAGAGATTTGAGAAAAGTAGATCGTTTCATGAAGTGTCCTCTTTTTACTAACTCCAGTTAGTTAAGATTTTTGGAATGAAATGAACTCATTGGACAAAAGACTGCTGTCATTTACCCGTAATTTAAAGCATAGGCAACTCCATTGTTATATGATTAGAGTAGCGAAGCTGAATCTTGGTCCAGCAACAAGGTAGCATGTGAGACTGTTCTCAGGATGGAGCCTGGCCTAGATTCATCCACCGGCTCAGAAAGACAGGCCTTTACTGCCGAAGCCTTCCTCGCTTCAGGAACAATACAAAGGATGTGTACTGGAGACAGAAGGGCAGGAATTGTCAAGGTAATCGCTTGTTTTGGTACTTCATCCAGTGAATTAAAATGCCCTTCACCGACCTGCTGAAGCTGACTTTCTTCTGCTAGATCGACGATTTTTACCCAATGTGGGTCATCAAAATGTGCATCTGGGGGATCGTTGAAGGCGATATGCCCGTTTTCTCCCCACCCCATTGCGACAAGATCAGCAGGATGTTGACGAATCAATGCCTCATAGGCCTTGCAGGCGGAATCCACATCCGCAGGCTCACTCGGAATCGGATGAAAATGACCAGGATTCGTAAATTGAAGAAAATGGTTTTCTAAGAACAGAGGGAAACTGGCTGGGTGTGATGGATTGATTCCAATGTACTCATCCATGTGGAAGATTCTGACCTTCTGCCAATCAACATCCCCCAAACTTCTCAAAGCTTTTAGAAAAGTTAGTTGAGAATTCCCAGTTGCCAATATCAAGTTAGCGAATCCTTTTTTGTCAATTGTCTCCCTCAAGATTTGTTGAGCTTTATTTGCCGCTGCCTGTCCGAGTTCTTCGTTACTAGCGTACAATTCAACAGGTAGTTGGTCTACGAGCCATCGTTTTTGAGGATCAGGTGTAGTCATGTTGTTTCTCCAAGTTCATCAAGGATTTGAATTGAATAAATTAGGGCTCTGGGCAAATGAAAAGGATCCTTCACTGGAAGAGTTTGTAAATAGGGAGTTGTCGGTTTTCCCGCCCGATCGAGATTGTGAAACCATTCACCTGAATCCCAATTGGGAAAGTGAGTGAAGCTGTAATCATGAATTTTCCAGTACCAATCCTCAGCCCATTTTTCTCTGGTATGAGCGTAAGCCATCAGCAGAGCTTGTAGACTCTCAGTGTGGGGCCACCATATTTTACCATGCGGATTGTGCCACTTGGGCTTCCCATCTCCAAGATGAGTGGCAAGAACTAAACCTCCAAATTGTTGGTCCCAGCCGATCTCCAGATGTGTCCGAATGGTTTCCAGTAATAGCGGAATTTTTTCTGAGAGGCCGTGGTAACGGTAGATCTCTTCCAAAAACCACATGCTTTCCACCACATGCCCTGGAATCGTTGTCTGCCCAATATCACTTGAATCTTTTTGACCACCAGAAACAACGAACTCATGAAGTTGGCCGGACTCAGGATCAAGATGTTGAGATAGAATCCTTTCTGCCAATTCAAGGGCTCGCTGCTTAATGTCATCTCTGCCACTCAGGATTCCCAGTTCATGAAACACATGTGCAAACAACATCAGGGGGCCATGGGACTGGAATCCAGTTGGAATTGGGTGAGGCATTGTCCTTACTAGGCGATGATCCTCCAACTTGGGACTCGCGTGGGTGTAAGCCTCCAAAGCTATGTCTAGACTCTTTGAGTGACCGGTTGCTTTCGCATATTCTGTCAGCCCATAGATACAGAAACCATCTACATAGATAGATTGAGATTCTCTTGCAGGGGTACCGTCTGCGTTTAAACTAAAGTGCCAATCTCTGTCAGTGTTCCTCCCATAATCTGTTAATAATTTTGAGATAGGAGTTGCCATCTCCAGCCATTTATAGTCCTGATCAATGTCATTAAAAAGTTTACTCAACACCCAAAGAGCTCGGCCTTGTGACCAAAGATATTTTTCGGTGGAGAGGACTTCACCATCATCCTGAACACAATTGTTTAAGCCCCCGTATTTCTGATCAATCAGTTTCGGAAACCAGAATGTGAGAACATGCTCAGTGAGATGTTGGTGCAAAAATTTTCTGAGCTCAGGCCAACTGAGACGAATTCCAGTGGTTGGTCTCATATTGTTTCAGGTATTAGTTTGAGAAGAGCTGAAGGGATTTTTCGATCAACCTTATCACCCATAAAATCAACATCTCCACTTTCACTAAATCTTTTCAGCCCAACCATTTTGATAAGAGTGTCATCCACTTGCTCTAGAGGAGTATATTGGGGATGTCTAGAAGTTTTGAACGGATTATTACGTGCAGCGTTGTAGCAACAAATCATCGCCCAGCGAGGATCAGGAGAGTGGTTTTGACCCGAGCAATGCAGAAGATTGCAGTGAAAAAGCAATGTGTCGCCAGGTTCTAATTCTACAGCGACTCTGTCGAAGCGTTCTACAGCGATCTCTACTCTTTCAGGGTCTGCGCCGGATTGCTCTCCAGCTAAGGAATGATCGAGGCGGCCTAGAATATGACTTCCTTTCAGAACTTCGAGACAACCGTTGCTCACTTTGGCAGGATCCACCGCAATCATAGCGCTCGTCATGAGAGGTTGGAGGCATCCATAGTGATACCAATAACCATAATCTTGATGCCATTCCCAAGCTCCTCCAATTTTAGGATCTTTGAGGATCATCTTTGAATGGTAATGGTAGACCTCTCCACCCAGCAGCTCTTCCATTCTGCCTACAAGCTTTTTGCACCGGGCAAACATTCCATAAATTCCATCTCCTGGATGATTCCAGAGTGTAAGACGGACTTTGGCACCTGACCTGTCTTTTCTTCCTTGGCTTCGAAGATCCAATTCCTGATCATCTTTGGCAGTTTTCTGAAGTAGTTGGATTTCATCGGAATCGAAAAGGTTTCTTTCGATCAGAAATCCATTTTGTTCAAAATCTAACAGTTGTGTTTGAGTCAGAAGTGGCATTTGTAAGTTTTTTTTAAACGACAAGTTACTGAATAAAATACTCTGAATGTTCTGTTCGAATTCGCTCAATATCCGAAAAAATCACGCTGAGGTGATCTTGGATGGCTCTCACAGCTTCATCTGGTTGGTGCTGAATTATACAATCAACAACCCGTTGATGTTCATCAGCAATTTCGTAAATCCTTTCTGGGAGCGGAAGGGTTAAGTGCCGAACACGGTCCATGTGGGATTTTGCGATGTTTGTGATTTTCCAGAGTCTGTTTTGGAAGCGGAACTCTGCAATTGTTTTATGAAAGAGTTCATCCAATTCGAATAAAAGATTTTTATCAGCAGTGCCTAAAGAATCATTGAACTCTTGAAGACGAGTGTTCAGTTGCTTATGTAATTGGGAATGACCCTGCTGTGCCGCAAATCGGACCGTGGCGCTTTCCATGGCTTCACGAATGAAATGACTCTCACGGACTTCTTCCATACTAATTTTGGAAATACGTGTCCCAGATTGAGGATAGATCTCGACAAGGCCTTCTTTCTCCAGTTGCAACAGTGCTTCTCGAATTGGTGTACGGGAAACCTCCATTTGTTCACTCAGATCTTTCTCGCGGATGGGGGAACCCGGTGGAATCTCACAATGAACAATCAAGTGATGTAGAGTTGAGTGGACTTGGGGTACGATAGGTAAGCGACGATTAATACAGATCGTCTCAGTATCAGATTTTTGTGGAAGAATACCCATGATTATTTTTATGAAAATTTATCATTTCTATAAATTCTCGATGTATTGATATATTAGTTTTTTTCATAAAGTCAACCAAAGTTTGGGGCTTGGTAGAACTGGATCAGTGGAGCTTATGTCTTTGGCTTAGTTCCTAAAGTGTTGGAAAAAGTTTTTGTTCAAAAAGAAAAATGTCTGATTTTGATGGTGAATCTCAAGACCTTCTGGTCTGTTGAAAAATTCAATCAATCGATCATTAATAGTCAACGTCGCATTTTCATTGTTATAAAATTTAAGTTGTCCATTGATCTCTTGAATAAAATCATTGTCAATTGAAACTTGGTTAAAATGGAATTTGAAATCAAAAAACCTAAATCGGGTAAATAGTCGTTGAAAAACATCACTATCAAAATAAAATTTTTTAGAGTAAGTGATATGCTTATTTTGATTAAACATTAAATTTTTAGAATTTGCTGTAAATTTTCTGCAATCAAGATCTAAAAGTAGATATATTAAACTTAATTTAAAAATACATTCATCGAAAACCATTCTTTTTGTCAAATTTAGAATATGAGATTTTTCATGCATTGGAATTTCAATGATAAATTTATTAAAATTTAGGGAGAGATTTAAAATATCTGAAGAGTAACCTTCAGCAAATAACTTAGGTTCATTTGGGCCCCAATCCATTGAAAGATTTCTTTCAATATTTTGTTTTACTTGAATATTGAACGTTTCAACGTTTTCTTTAAGGTAAATAAAACAAATACAAAACAAAAAAATTAAAAATAATATTATATAGATAAAAATTGATTTTCTTCTCATTTATTTTGTAAACCAAATTAGATAATTTTTAAATTTATTCTGAGATAGTTGAAATTTTTCATTTAAGAAATCATGAATGATAATTGATAGATCGTAATGATTTTTCTGTACAAGCATCCAATCACAACTTGAGACTATTTCCTTTAATTCTCCGTGTTGCATATAGGTATGAATCCCATTGGGGGTAACATATCGTACCCTCGCGGAATTAGGACATCGATTTTTCACATATTCTGAAAAAATCTCCTGATATCCAATGTCAGTGGTGTAGGGCCGAATTGATTCTGAATTTGCTCGCCAATAACTGTATGTGCCCTGAGTAAGAATTACAAAAGAAAGTAATCCCATAAATAATTTCTTTTTATGAACTTGGAAGTTGATTCCTAAAACTAAAATCAAAGCAATGGTGGGATTTAAAAATTGGAAATGGTGAGTATTTACTCTTAACCCAAGGAAGAAAAAAAGAAGTGAAAACAGATTAATAAGGCCTATAAAATATGCTAAACTTCTCCAAGAGATATTGATTTTCTGATCAAATCTATTGGTTAAAAAGTGAAAACTGAAAGAAACTACCAATAGTATACAAACAATTGTTGAAATCTTGAGAAGAGGTAAAAAATATTGATTTTCCGGAGAAATTATTGTTCCATAATCCAAGAATTTTCCAGTTTCTTGGGTCAATCCCCAACCTCCAATATAACTCGTATATTCAAGTAAGGGTGCTGTGAAGTCTTTGAATATTGTCGAGTGTGTCGGTGCTTTTGATGAAGGGTTTAAGATGCGAGTATGAATTAACCATGGAGATATTAAAATGAAATGGCAAATAGCATGATTAAATAAATGAATTAGTTTTGGTAATTTATTTAATATTATTATCGTAATTCCAAATGAAAATACCAATGAAATTGCTTGTGGTGACATCTGAACAATCAAATTTATAATTAATCCAGATATGTGAAAAAAAATGGTTTTTTCAGTGTCAAAAAACTTAAATGTAAAGATAAATAAAAGAGTCATAAAAAAGGGAATTAGATTTGGATTCCAGAGAAATGATCCATAATATAAACCCCAAACATTTGTAATACTATAAGCTCCAAATAAAATTGCAGAACTAATATTTAATTTAAGATATAAAAAGGTTGTAAAAATTAAAATTGATATGACATTAATAAACGCTGTAAAATAATATAACCCAATTGGATCCTTTAAAAAGTAATATACTGGTGACATAATATAATAAAATGCAGCAAATGATGGTATCCCGTTGCTGTGATTGTATCCAACTAAAGGAAACTGCCCGTCAATAATCTTTTGGAAAACCTCAATTGCTGCTCTCTGGTCGTGCCAGATACTATTTGCTGGCACTGTCCAATAGTAATAATAAGATGTGCCTGTTATGAAAAAAATCATAAATAACAGGAACGTAATCAGCTGTTTAGACATTAAGAAATGATCTTTCTTTTACAAATTTGGTTAAATGATGATTAGAAAAAATTCTAAATATTTATCTGTATTAGTTGCTTGTTTGTTGACGAGTTCTTGCTTCGTCCCAGAAACCAAACCAAACCAGAACTACGATTGTCAATTGGTTACGAAGGAATGGTCACTTGAAGTCAAGGGTTTAGATAACTCTGATTCAATTGTGATTGAAGGACTTTCTGGAGCAACACGGGGTTGCCAAGATGCTGAGTGTGTTTTGGCAAATTTAGTCATAGTGACTGCAGGTGCAATAACTGTATCCGCAGGTTCTTTGATAGTATCAGGAAGTGTTGTGGTCGTTGGAAATACTGTTCACTGGCTGGAGCAACAAGGATCCTGTGATGACAGCATCACTCAGAAAACTGTGGATGGGTTTGTTTCAGGATTGAAAGGAACCGGGGGTTACTTGATTTCGACGAGTAAAGGCATGTTGGAATGGCTAACAAGTCCTCTTTCTAGTGATTGATAGAATTCTATTTCGTTGAGTCTCATAAAATCGGGCTCATTCGAACCCAAGCTAAGCAAACAATTTATTCCCTAAGCTTTGGATCAGTCGCTGTTAGGAATTCATCGGTGAGGGATACATTACACTGAGCCAAAGCATTTTCTAGTTTGAATAGCCACCCATCCCCGAATTTAGTTACCAATTATAAACAGGTGCAGCTGCAGCTTTGTAAGCAGCTTTTTCTTAAGAGTTGGTACATAGATGGTACCTCCTGTCTTTTTGAAGTCTTCATAAGTTGGCACTTGCTTACACATTGGGAAAGCTAGAGCAGTTGTTTTCTGATGCTGGAAACTATCAAACAAAATGAGTTGGTGCGTTCTTGGAAACTGCTGCCATCTTGCTTGATTAAAGAACCACAAAGCTCCATGTAGGCATGTCCATCCAACGTGATGTGCTTCAAATGCTCGTGGAACTTCATCCCCACGATATCCCTGATGCCATTTTTCCCCGTAAACTACGCCAGTTGCGATAGAGATACAGACCTCAGGCCAGGAAATTGGGGTAGGATTCTCTCCCATTGCCTTCACTAATTCAATTTGGACATCCACTTTAATGGTCCTGACTAGGCAATCCGTAACTTTAATGCTTTTTATTCGCTATTCTAGGCGATAGCTCTTCCAAGAAGAAGAAAAAGTAGCAAAAAAGTCGTAATTGCATTGAGAAATCGTTCCAACCAGCATTGGACTTTTGGTAGCAAAAAAGTCGTAAATGTGGGCAAAAAAACACAGGTAGGATCAATTAACAGCAAACAAAAAATCAGTATAAGATTCTGAAATGATTACTGTTATTGATTGTAAAATGTTGGCTATTTTGGCCTTGGCGGGACTTTTAAGCCGTTCACTTCATTTGGTGCCCGAATCTGTTTCTTTGTATTAGTGATATCTTTCCACCCTCCACTCCAGTATTGGAAATTGCCATCAG
>JAQWOT010000130.1 GCA_029245725.1 SAR324 cluster bacterium
AGAGATTTGCACCTGTCCGCTCAGCAGTTCGTGAGAACGTCCTGTGGGCTCTAGTGATGCTCTGCTCTCATGGAGAGGAAGTACTCGGTGAAAATCTAGACTCTTTGCTAGAGGAACTTAAGAAAATCATCCGAGAAGACCAGAATGTGATCTCTATGGGTTTCGCAATGGATGCGCTCAGCCGACTTGCTCACTTGAGAGCTTTTGAGGAAACTCCTTCCACCTCCATCATTGAATTAAGAGCTGATCTAGAGACGATTCTCAATTCATCACCGATTCAATGTTGGGAATCCTTGGTTCGATCGGGGTTGAGGCCAGCGTCTCCCGAAGTTATTAAGCATTGAAAGAAGCTAGCTTCACAACCCCAAGAAACCAATCTCAGTTCACATCTTCCAGAATCCAACTCAGCATTTCGCACTCTCCCCAGTCAGGCTGGAGTGGGAGAAAAGTTTGACTGAAACGATTCCTTGGTTCAGTTTTTACAACAGCCAATCAAAAGAAAAAATATGCCCTATCAATTCCCACTGGCAGTCTGTGCCGAAATGCTCTGGCAAGATAAGCCGATTGAGTGGCGTGTGAGCAAGTTGACGGAAATGGGATTTGCTGTGGGGTTATGGAATTGGCCAGCTCATGATCTGGACAAGCTGGAGAAAACCAAGGCCAATTTTTCAATCATGAATGGCTACCTGCGAGGACGTCTTGCTGACGATGAGGGAGCAGAAGAACTCCTTGCTACAGCAAAAGAGACCATTGTTGTTGGGAAGCGACTCAACGTGGATCGACTGAACCTCCATGGAACCGGTTTGGGTGAGGGAGGATTGCCAGTACAACCTTGTGAAACCGTGACTGGAGCGATGTGGCTGAAAGCTGTGGACACGCTGAATCATGTCGCAGACCTGGCTGACAAAGAGGGAGTCGTCTTTGCTCTTGAAAATCTGAACCTACCAGTGGACCACCCAGGAGTACCATTCGCTTTGGCGGAAGACACTCTAGCTTTGGTTGCTGCGGTCAACCGCCCCAATTTGACGCTCAATCTGGATTTGTATCATGTGCAGATTGGCGAAGGAAACCTGATTGAAATGTGCCGAAAATGCCTGCCCTACATTGGTGAAATCCAAGTTGCCGATGTACCAGGTCGGAAGGAACCAGGAACTGGAGAAATCAATTACCCAAAGATTGCCGAAGCTCTCTATCAAATGGGCTACCTAGGACCTATTGCCATGGAAGCGTACGCATCTGGTGATCCTGAAGAGGCAATTGAAGCATTTCAAAAGGCATTCACAATTGCTGACGCTCGTTAATTCAAGAATGTAAATACCGATACAAGGACATCATGACCGAATGGGTTCTAGTCTGTGCTGCTGATGATATTGAAGAAGAAGATGTGATTCGTTTTGATCATGGTGATCGAACCTTTGCGGTCTATCGTTCCCCAGATGATGAATACTACGCTACCGATGGTTTGTGTACTCATGAAAAAATTCATCTGGCGGATGGGCTCGTGATGGACAATGTCATCGAATGCCCAAAGCACAACGGTAGGTTTGACTACACCGATGGCAGCGCATTGGGAGCTCCCGTTTGCGTGAATCTACAGACTTATCCTGTGAAGGTAGAAGACGGTCTCGTATTTATCAGCTTGTAAAGCAAAGGTAGTCTGATGGAGTCCCTCACGATCATTGGTGCGAGTGAAGCGGACACCCGAACTGCCCTTCATTTGCAAGAACGCGGCTGGGATGGTGAGATCGTTTTGATTGGCCAGGAACCCCACACACCATACGAACACCCTCCCCTTTCCAAGGCTGTACTCACCGAAGGCAATTCACCTCCCTTATTGTCTTCTGCCGAGCAGCTGCAAGAACTCCAAATCCGATTTCTACAGGGTAGCCAGGTCGCTGAGATTGACCGTCAATCCCATCGGCTCAGACTCCAAAACAATGAGTTCCTTCCTTACGATAAATTATTGCTTGCCACAGGAGCGAGCGCTCGCAGACTGACCTGCACTGGCAGTGAGCACACTCTTGTTTTACGTAATCTGGACGAGACCCTTGCGTTTCGTTCCTTGCTTGCTACAGGCAAACACCTGATTCTGATTGGTGCTGGTTTCATTGGCTTAGAATTGGCGGCCAGTGCTCGAAAGGTAGGCTGTCAAGTGACCGTTTTGGAGATTGCACCAAGAATCCTTGGACGTGCTGTACCGGCTGAGGTAGCGGAGGTCGTTGCCTCTGAACACAAGCAGCAGGGTGTAGAGATTCGATGTGATGTCAAACTGGATCAGATCCAAGCTTTGAAAAGCGGCTACACCATTGAATTGAAGAATGTTGAGTCCATTTCAGGTGATCTGGTCGTAGCAGGTATTAGTGCTGTCCCTGAAGTTGCTTTGGCAGAAGCAGCGGGCTTGGATATAGAGAACGGGGTTTCTGTCAATGCTTTCCAGCAGACCTCAGATCCAGATATTTATGCGGTAGGTGATTGTTGCTCCTTTCCTCATCCTCTGTATGAGCAGCAGCGTATGAGTCTGGAGATGTGGCGTTGCGCCCGAGATCAAGCAGAGTGCGCTGTGCAGAATCTTTTGGGGGAAACTAAGGAATTCAGCGCTGTCCCATGGTTCTGGAGTGATCAGTTTGAACTCAGTTTGCAGGTGGCATGGCTCCCTTCTTTTGCAAAGCGAGTCATCCCACGAACCCGGCTGGATGGAGTAACGATCTATTTCGGGTTGAATGATCAGGAAAAGTTGGTTTCGGCGGCTGGAGTAGGAGCTGGCAACAGTGTCACCAAAGATATTCGTCTAGCCGAAATGTTGATTGCTACCCAAAAAACGATGAATCCAGCTGAACTCTCCGATCCCAATCTGAATCTCAAGAAGCTCTTGAAGAGCTGACCCGCAAACTCCACCCATCTCCTTAAATCTTTAAATGACTCAGGTCGTTTTCCTCTCTCATGGGGGAGGCCCACTACCCTTGCTGAGCGACCCCAATCATGTAGAGTTGATTCAGCATCTGCGGCAGCTCTCTCAGGACATGGAAGCACCTAAACAAATTCTGGTCATCAGCGCCCACTGGGAGGCCAGTGTGATCCAGATTATGCATCACTCCAATCCCCCACTGCTTTACGACTACAAAGCTCTGTT
>JAQWOT010000131.1 GCA_029245725.1 SAR324 cluster bacterium
AGAGAGCAACATCCGCAACTACAGTATCTGGCTACATGAGGGAGAGCAGCGACTCTTTGGTTATTGGGAGTATCACGGAGATGACTTTGCAGCCGACATGCAGAAGATGGCCGATGCTCCGATCACCAAGAAGTGGTGGGCCGTCTGTAAGCCTTTGTCAAGCACCAGTAGAGACCCGTAAGGAGGGAGAACATTGGTCCATGATGGAGGAAGTGTTTTATGATGATCCCAGCTAAAATTCTTTTCACAGTGTTCAAACTTTAAGAATTTCTAACAAACAGAGTCCACATAAAGAATTAGGCTCATTGCCATTAATTCTGCTTTCAAATAGCCAAATAATTGATTTTCAAATGTAAAGGAGGGTCATAATACCAATTATCGACACACACCAACATCTTTGGGATCTAAAGGCCCTCTCGCTAAATTGGGTCACCGGTGACAAGGTCATGGACCATAGCTACCTCATGTCCGATTATTTGGAGGCCTCAAAAGGGACGAGAATAGAGCAAACTGTTTATATGGAAGTGAACGTCAATCCTGATTGTGTTGAGGATGAAATCCAGCAGATGAGCGCCCTCTTTATCTCGAGTCAGACGCCGATGAGAAAGATTGTGATTGCTGAGAATCCAGCATCATCTGAATTTGACACCTTTCTGAATAAGCATACTCAAAATCAATTTGTAAGAGGTTTGAGGTGATGCTTAATATTCCTGAGACCAAACCCGGACATTGCTTACAAGCTAAGTTTGTAGATGGAATACAAGAATTGGGTAGGCGTGGGCTGCTGTTTGACATCTGTATCCGCCCTTCAGAAATTTCTGATGCAGCCAAGCTCGTTGCCACCTGTCCTGAGACAACTTTTGTCATCGATAATTGTGGGAATGCTGATCCTCACCTAGTCAATGGAGAAAAAAACCTTGGAGAGAAACACGATGGATCGCCTTTCTGGCACACAGCTAAGGGTTGGAAAGAGGACATCGCAGCTCTCGGGGCCTTACCCAGTACCTTTTGCAAGATTTCTGGAATCGTTGCTAGGGCTCAAGAGGGATGGAATGCTGAAACTCTAACACCAACTATCAACCACTGTTTGGATAGTTTTGGTGAGGATCGGGTAATTTTTGGTGGAGACTGGCCTGTTTGTCTGTTTGAAACTCAGTTGAACCAGTGGGTTGCTGCTTATTGGGAGGTATTGTCGAAACGAAGTGAGATTTTCCAAAAGAAAGCAATGTACAGTAACGCGATCCAACTCTACCAACTTCATGGGTCCTAATGAGGTATGACTTTATCGGAGACATTCATGGCCATGCTCATTTACTGGAAAGAATCTTACTGAAACTAGGCTATCAGTCGAAGGAAAATTCATATATTGCCTCAGATGTAGAACGAAAAGTTATTTTTCTAGGTGATTACATTGACCGGGGTCTACAGAATCGGAGGGTGATCGAAATCGTCCGTGACATGACAGAAAAAGGGCAGGCAATTGCCTTGATGGGAAATCATGAGTTCAACGCCATCTGCTACCATACCCCTTCGTCATCAGGTAACAATTACCTGCGGCCGCACTCCACCAGAAACAAGAAACAACACAAATCTTTCCTCCTTGAATACCAGGTTAATTCAGCTGAACTGGAGGAGACAATATCCTGGTTTCGAAGTTTACCCATCTGGTGGGAGGATCCTGATGTAAGGGCTATCCACGCCTGTTGGTATGAACCAGCCAGAGAATTTCTTTTATATAATAGGCTGTCAGATCCGCAAGGTCAGATCATCACCGATGATTGGGAAGTCTTTGTGGAAGAACATGATTCCGATGAACAGATGAATCCATTTAGAGCATTGGAGATTTTGATCAAGGGACCAGAAATGTTTTTAGGGAAAGAAGCCTACATTGACAATCTCGGTTATAAGCGCAAGCATGGTAGATTCAAATGGTGGCATCCAGAACCAAAAAACTTTGGGGAACTGGTTGCCTTGGGCAAGGATGGTTCTGATAGTCCATTCTCAGAGAGCCAATTGAACGAACAACAACAGTATCTTTATTCATCTGATAAGAAGATTTTTTTTGGACACTACGCGCAATTTGAGATGGTGTTGCAACCCAAACTCTGTTGCCTGGATCTCAGGGCGGGACAAAATGGGCCATTGTTTGCCTACAGCTGGTCAGGAGAAAAATCTTTAACTGAAACGAACCTTGTTTCGGTTTTTCCCTGACCCACGCCAGATGATTTGATAAAAAGTCTATAATGACTGAGGTGTGATTTTTAAAAAGGTATACTTTACAAAAATCCAGGTAATGACCGCACCACTTAGGGTTGTCAGAAAGATTCCTACCCAAATTCCATTTAAGCCAAAGCCCAACACCTCGGAGAAAAACCAAAAGAGAATTAAAGGGGCTATGATCAAACGATAGCCTCCTAAAATCATCCCAAACATTGGTTTTTTTAGTCCCTGTAAAACAGCAACCCCTAGAAATAAAGTTGTGTAGGCTGGCAACAGAACAGCTTCTACTCTCAACAAACTCTCTCCAACATCAAGAATTTCCGAGCTTTCCGTAAAAAGACCCAACCAAAGTCTTGGAACTACGAATAATACGACCGCACCAATACACATCATCAAAAGTGCTATTCTCATACAAGTTCGCCAGACCTCTTTGACTCTTCCAAGATCACCAGCACCAAAGTTAAAGCCCGTTAACGACAAAGCAGCTACATTTAGGCCTATCGTCGGCAATAACATAACCTGGACAATCCTCGTAGATACGCCAAAGGCCGCCACCGCACTTTTACCATAATCTGAGACAAAAAATAAAATTACGAAGAAATTCAATGCGATGAGCATCATGCTGATCGTAGAGGGTAATCCTTGACGAATCAGATCTCGCAATAAATCATGTTGAGGTTTGAAGTATTCGAACCTCAAATGCTGTCCCAAAGAAGATTGTCGAACCTTCGTAATTATATAAAGGACAATCCCCAACTGAATTAGGATGGTGGCAATCGCAATTCCTTCCACTCCCATCTGGGGAAATGGACCACAGCCAAACATCAGCAACGGATCAAGGATAATGTTCGCCAAGAAACCACAAATCAGTGCATTACGATAGGTCTTGGTATCACCTTGCGCATTGAGTCCTGCATTTGCGGTTAAATTGATGATGAAAGTGGCGCACCCATAAATAAGCCAGTCGATGTAACTGAGGGCCATCTCCAAATATGACTCCTCTGCGCCCATATGACGGTATAGCATGGGAGTGAAAGTTTGACCGAGGAGCATCACCAATCCGGAGGCAACCAATGCTAGTAGTAACGCTTGAGCGATCAATCGAACAGCACGCTCATGTTGCTGGGCTCCCAATGCATTTGACACCAGTGCGTTTGTCCCTTGTCCAAGACCAATCCCCATAGACAATAAGCCCAGAAAAGGAATCATCGACAATGAGAGGGCAGCAATCGCCTGGGCAGAAAGTTGACCAGCCCAAAAGGTATCTACCACGTTGAACATGGTGTTAAAAAACCAGCCTACACTTGCGGGGAATGCTATTCGACGGACGAGAATAGGGATTGGGTCTTTGGCGAGATTCATCCAGGTTTATTCAGAAAAATGAGGATTTGATTGAATATATATTAAATTATCTAAAGACAAACTTCCTCAAATTTCCTTTAGGGATTATTTCTTTGGACCCTCCTAATGTGTGGTTAGATTTTCAGATGGTATTCTTGGAAATTCAATTTCAAAATTTGTAATTTGGGTCATTGACCTCGGATAACGTTACGGATCTCCTCATCAGGCAATTCCCGACCTAAATAGGCCTCAATAACAGCATGATCATTCTTGATCATCTCTGGAGGTCCTTCCGCAATCTTCTGACCATGATCCAAAACGGAGATGGTTTCACAGGTACTCATGACCACCTTCAAAATGTGCTCTACTACTACTACCGTCAACTTGTAGCGCTCTTTCAATGCGAGAATCGTCTCCATCAATTTATCAACATTCACGGGGGACAATCCTGCACCTGGTTCATCGAGCAGGAGCAGCTCCGGCTTCATCGCAATTGCTCTTCCCAACGCCAAAAGTCTTCGCTGTCCACCTGAAAGCTCTCCTGCTGGAATATCGGCAAAATTCGCGAGCCCAATAAATTCGAGGAGATCCAACATCTCTTCTTTCATTTTCTGGTCTGCATGTCGAACCCGAGAGGTGCCGAGTAAGGATTCAACAATTCCATAGCTAGTTTTGCAATGATTTCCGACCATCACATTTTCAAGTACGGTCATCTCTGAAAACAATCTCAGTAGCTGAAAGGTTCTCGCCATACCCAGTGCAGCGATGCCATGAGCTTGTAGATTGGTAATGTCATTACCATCGAACTCAATGTAACTGCCCGGATCTGGTTGATAGACCCCTGTTACTAAGTTGAAGAAAGTCGATTTACCAGAGCCGTTGGGGCCTATCAAACCATGGACTGTCCCCGGCTGAACTTTTAGATCAACTCCTGAGACTGCTTTTAGCCCACCAAAGCTCTTACTAAGTCCTCTAGTTTCAAGAAGTGCCAAGGTTCTGTTCCTCGTGTTTTTCGATGAATTTCCTTTTGACGATTGCTTGCTCAATCACTCCACCAATTCCTCGGGGCATAAAGACAACCAAAAACACCATCGTAACGCCGAAGATCAACGGTTGATAGAAGTAATAATCCTTTGTTTGATCATAGATGACGGTCACGACGATCGCTCCAACCACACCACCCCAAATATTTCCGATCCCACCAAGGACAACCATCAACAACAAGGTCACCATTTCAATAACTGTGAAATTGTTGTGGTGGAGGTATCCAGGTGGCATATGAGCAAAGAGTGCTCCTGCCAAACCTGCATAGATCGCGCTGATCACAAAGGCTAGCAGCTTGTAAAATGGTACATTGATTCCTGAGACAGAGGCGGCGATGACATCTTCACGAATAGCCTTAAAAGCCCGACCTGTGGAGGAATTGAGGATGACGAAGGAGAAATAGATTCCGATGATAGCTGCAGTCATTACCAGGTAAAAGTAATGATCAAAGCTTTCAATGACATAATCCCCAATCGTGGGGGCTGGAATCATCATGATGCCTGTACTGGATCCGAGAGCAGGAGTTACTGCAATCATGATGCGAACAGACTCACCCAATCCAAGGGTTGCAAGCGCAAGGTAGGCACCTTCCAGCCGTACCGAAGGCAAACCAACGACCAAACCTGCCAAACAAGTAACCAAAATGGCGAGAGGCGCACTCAACCAAAAAGGCAGTCCATAATTCTGAGCTAAGAGTGCAGACGTCACTGCACCAATGGCGTACAAGCCAATATGGCCCACGGTTACTTGGCCACAAAAGCCTTTTACAATATTTAGCCCTACTGCCAGCAAAATAAATAAGCAGCATCTGTTGGCTAAATCTACGTAATACTCACCGAAAGTAGCTGTAATCAGATTCGGTAAAAAAAGCAGCAAAACATAAGCAATCAACCAGGGGAGGAGGCGATGAACCTTCGCAAGGGATTCAATTACTGAAGTAAAGTTGGTAATGAATGAAATCATGGAAAATCAACCTGGGAAGGAACAGCGTCGGGGAAACCCTTGAGTTTCCCCGATCGTTGATCAAAGACCGAAGTCTTCCGGCATACTCACACGGGCAAGAACTTCTGTCTCGAAAGCTTCTCCACCCTTTCTATAAGAAATCAGAACAGGAGTCTTGTTCCCATCACGACACTGTGGCGTCGCGTCAGCACAGAAGCTGATTGGTCCAGAGGCAAGACCTTGATAATTCTTTACGTTGGCAATCGCATCCCGAATCGCTGTTCGATCAGCTGCCAATGAACTATTAGTCAGCTTGAGGTCTGAATTGTTAAGGGCCATTTCAACAATCCTGATTAGATCATAAGCTTGGGAGAAGTCATGATCTGGTGCGTGAATGCCATAGCGATCCTTAACCATCTGGTTGAATAGCTTTGCAATGGGGCGAGTATCTGCGTTAGAGTAGGCAGCGGCATAGAAAACACCTTTTACCGCATCACCTGAGATCTTGGGCACAGGGGCATTAGATGCTGAAGAGGAACCGATGCGGCGAACATTAGGCCCGATACCAGCCTCGTAGGACTGAATCAGTGCTCGACTCATCGTCTCTGCAAGTGCAGCCACCATGATTCCATCAACACCTGCTAATTTGATCTTCTGCATGTGTGTACGGAAGTCGACTTCCTTTTCTTGTACTTGAGCAACATAAGCGGGTTCAGTTCCATGCTGACTCTTCATCTGAGCTTGCATAGCATCGCAGTCATTTTGAGAAGCTGCATCAGCTGCACAAATATAGGCGATTTTCTTACCAATATTTTCACCAACGTACTTTGCATTCACCCCTGCGTAAAAACGACCCGAGACGGGGACTCGGAAGACCCAAGCACTTCCTTTCTGGGTAATCTTTGCATTTGTGGAATGAGGGATGATTTGTGGGACTTTGGCTTTAGCCGTAACATCCACAATCGGTAAAGAAACTGAAGAACATGTTGAACCAACCAATAGATGAACCTTCTCTTGGAAAATCAATTTGTTGGCATTTGCAACACCCTTGTCTGATTTACACTCATCATTCATCAGTGTTGCCTTGATCTGATGCCCATTGATACCTCCAGCTTCATTGATGAGACCAATCTCATCCATGACCATCTGCCCGTATTTCTGACCATTCTCACTAACCATCCGCATTGTGATACCAATACGAATTTCATCAGCCAGTGCCGCTGTTGCTGAGAGAACGAATCCTCCTGCAGCTAATCCAGCAAGGAATTTAGTCCAGTTCCTCATGGCTTCCTCCTTTATAAGCCTAGTTGGGAAAGTGGCATGAACTCTTTCATGCCTTTACTTTTGCCACCACCCCAAAGAGACCGGCAGGCCGGCACATCAAAACTAGGATTAGCAGCAAAAAAGCGTAGATATCTTTGTGACTAGCAGAAATGTATGCCGCACCAAGATTTTCAAAAATTCCGACAAGAATTCCTCCGATCAGAGCACCTGGCAAGCTTCCAAAACCTCCAACCACAGCAGCTGCAAATGCTTTCAACAACATCAGGTAGCCCATCTCTACTTGCACCGACTGCATTGGGCCTACAAGCACACCTGCTGCCGCAGCTAACGCACAGGCCAGTCCGAAAATCAGCGAAATGAACAAGGGAACATTGATGCCCATCAAAAAAGCAATGTCCTTGTTATGCGCAACGGCTCTGACAGCCAGACCGATTTTCGTGTAGCGCAAAAAGTAATTCAGGATTCCCATCAAACACAAAGACACCACAGCTGTCAGTAAATAACTTGGTGGTATCGAAATGTCATTGATCTCTAAAGGTTCTATACCGAAGTCAACTGGGAAGGGTTCAGCATCCGCTCCCCAAATCAGAAAAGCTACGTTCATTAGCGCCACAGACATCCCAAAACCACAAATAATCATCCCCATTCCAGCAACAGTGTACCCACCGCCTGATCTCGTGAGACGCCTGTAGAAAACCCGCTCAATGAACATACCGAGCAAGGCGGCTAAAATCATTGCTCCAATCATTGCTCCAGGATAAGGGATACCAAGCTGTTGAGAGAGAACAAGGCCCAGAAACGCACCAAACATGTAGATTTCACCATGGGCGAAATGAACGATGTCCAAGCCTGAATAGATTAGAGAGATTCCCAAGGCCACAATTCCATAGACAACCCCGATGGTCACTCCAAAAATGATAAACGCTAGTAAAGATTCAAAATCAAAGTCCATGAGGGTGACTTATTGGTTAGGAATTAAGAGATTTTTTTGTGTTTGCGACTGTGCCGCCCAAGAAAGAATCTTTTACCGAGGGATCATTGATCAAATCTTCTGCTGAACCTTCGATCATAATCACTCCATCCCGAATAATATAGGCGTATTGGGCTAATAGTAGCGCCATCCTTACGTTTTGCTCCACGATGAGAATCGTAACACCAGTCTGACTGATTTTATATATATTAGAAAAAATTTCTAAAACGACTTTCGGCGCAAGTGCAGCACTAGGCTCATCTAGCATCAACATCTTGGGCTTGGCCATCAGGCCTCTCCCAATGACCAGCATCTGGACCTCGCCACCGCTCAAGGTTCCAGACAACACTTTCCTTCTTTGCCGAAGTACCGGAAAGAACTCATATACTCTCTCTAAATCGGTTCTTACACCGCCACCATCGCTTCGGGTGTATGCTCCCAGCATCAAGTTCTCTTCCACGGTCATCGAAGGATAAGCTTCTTTGGACTGCGTAACCTGCACAAGTCCGCTTCGCACAATTTCGTGGGGTTTCTTACCAGAGATGATTTGCCCATCAAACTCGATATTTCCCTCCATCACAGGTACCAATCCTGAAATGGTTTTCAGTAAGGTTGATTTGCCGGTTCCATTGCCCCCCAAAAGTGCAACTACACCTCCCTGGGGAACATTGAGGTTGATCCCACGAAGGATTTTGAGTTTGCCATATCCTGAGTGAACCTCCTTGATATTTAACAAAACACAGTCTCCGTATCTTTTGAACTTATGAGGTTAATCAAAGAAATCCCAAGCGATCACAGATCGTTTTGACCATCTCATCTGCGGGCCTCAGCCACCAGTCAAATGCTGAGAAGATCTCGACTTCAACAGGGCCTTTAAATCCTTCCCTCTCCAACCAAGTCCTGATTTTACGATTATCAATGCAACCATTCCCGGGCATCCCTCGATCTAGTCGCAAATCTTTCGTTTGGGGCAGCCAGTCAGAAACATGCAGGTGCCGAATTCGTGTACCCGCTTGATGAATTTGTTCTTCCAGTCCTTGATCCCACCAAAGAGCGTAGCTGTCGAGCGCAATTGTCAAATTTGGATGAGAGAGGTCATCCAAAATTTCAACTGCATCTCTCAAACTTGATATCACCGATCTCATCCCACAAACCATTGGATGAAGGGGCTCCAAAGAAAGACTCACTCCAAGTTTTTCTGCAGCGGGCAGTAGGAATTCTAGTTCTGCAAGGACTGCTTCCTTCTGAAATTGAATGTCCTTCGAATCAGAAGGCAGTCCTCCCGTGATAACCACTACTGAAGAAACCTCCAATTCAGCAGCTATTTCAAAGATTTGTTGGTTCTTCAGTCTTTGTGATTGATGATCTCCTTCACTTTCAGAATCTATCAAAACCAGAGCACAGAGCGCTTCAGCCCTTACTCCTGAATCTCGTATTGATCGTCTTGCCTTAGTTACACTTACTTCATCCAGCATTGGCTTCCAGAGAACTGTTCTAAAAACTCCATGCCGAGCAAAGCAATCCAAGGATTCGAGAAAATTACACTGTTTGGAAACACAGACCTGATGAATATTTAGATCATTCAGTGTAATTGTTCTTGGAATCAATGTTTTGCTCGTCCACCTGTGACATCAAAAAGTTGCCCTGTTGTAAACGAACACCTCGGACTCGCAACCCAGGCAG
>JAQWOT010000132.1 GCA_029245725.1 SAR324 cluster bacterium
CTACACCTGCTAAAGTTTCTAAATTTGAACTTGCTTCTCATCTTATTTCGTCAAAATCGATCGGCCATATGAAGGTTTCAGTGGTGTTATTCTGATGAAACAATACGCTCACTGATTGTGGCTGTAAACAGAGAGTTGCTGAGGATATTCTTCGGGAAGTCATCCAGACCAAAGTCTAACCATGGAGTTTAACTGCTACCAAGACACTTTCCTAACCTAGAATTGGGGGCATTACAGGCAGCACTTGATTAGCCAGTGGATATGATTGGCAAGGGGTGGTTAAGAACTCTCGAGGCAGGTTTGCAACTGCTCTTCAGAATTTAGCACGTTAAAGAGGTTCTCAATCGAGCCATCATATTCATTTGCTGCAAAGACGTACTGATGGTTCTGATGCATCACTCGCTCAAAAGTTGAGTATTTATCAGTGGGACACCCTGTCAATGAAGCAAGGGCTTCAAGATGAGTGCCTGAACCTTGGGCACTTTCCTCCGCAATTTCCTCATAGCTTTCGTTAAAGAACTTCTCGATGTTTGCACTCTTCCAGTCACAGTTCGTGGTGATGATGGTAAAGTCTGTGGTGGCGTAGGAACTAGCTGTCGTATGGTCGGAAGAGGTTTTTGTTAATTCAGTAGAAATTTCGAAAATAGTGGTGGGTGGTGTCGGATTGACCCCTACCCGATTTTGCTTGTGTCCAACGGTCCATGCTCCTGCCCAAATTCCTAGATGACAGGCAAATAGCGTGCTGGAACTGATCAGCAAAAAAATTATCGAGATCGTAAACGCAGTGATGGTTGTTCGCATATCCCCCCAGATTTTGCGATTAGAATGGAAGTAAATTGATCTGGGGGAATGCACCGAATATTCCTGCATTTAAAACTTGCTGTAAGCCACGAGCTTAACTAGAAATCAAAAAGCTCTAGTTTCAGTCGTTGAAGTGTTTTCTGAAATGATCTTTTGATGAGTCTAAGATCCAAATTTGTAGGAAATTACAGGTTTCTTGCAGAGGTATTCACTTATCGTTCAGTGAGTATCTTGGTAACGAAACTGAAGAATCGTTCCAGGATGATGAAGGTCTTTCGTACTCCCTCCTTGACTCGCTTTGGTCAGTCCCTCGCTGTCTGTGATGAGATAGAAAGTTTTGCCATCAGGATGGATTGCTATGTCTCTGTAGCGATTTTGTGTCCGAAATAACGACTCTGGACTCTCTTCAATTCGAGAACGGGAGTTATCCAACTTGAGTCTGTAAAGTTGCCCATGCTTGAGACTCACGACCAACAGAGATGAAGACCAATTGGGAATATTGTCTGACCCATAGGTTTCCAAACTTGAAGTGGCTATAGTGGGCCAACAAATGAACTCGTGCCTACAGGATTGCTGTCTAAAATTATGATCATTAGGAACTGTGAAGAAGGTTTGTAAGGGTTCTTTAAAGTTGTAATGATACCAATCGGATTCTAAGTTGGTTTGAATTGACTTCGGACAGAAGTAATCACTAAATTTCAGAGCTTCACAGGAGGGATGAGTTGACCAGTTACAGTAGGTATAAGCCTGGTTATCTTGTTTACCTGCGATATGCGGCCAGCCATAATTCATTCCTGCTTCAATTCGGTTTAACTCGTCATCCGACTTGGGTCCATGCTCACTGGAGAAAAGATCACCATTCTTACTGAAAGCTAATCCCTGGGCATTGCGATGCCCATAAGAATATATGTGACTTTGTACCCTCGAAATGAGCGGGTTGTCGATTGGAACACTACCATCAAGATTGATTCGGAGGATCTTTCCCTTGTAGGCGGACCAATCTTGCTGCTGGATTTCTTCGGAGGTGGGTATTCTTTGTGATTCAATCGGTTTGCACTTGTTCCCAAATTGATTAGAACCCATATCCCCGATGGTCAGGTAAATCTTCTTGTCAGGACCTACCTTAAGCCGACCAGAAATGTGGTCGTTGCTGGAAGGTAAGTTCTCCAGCAAAATTATGGGATCCACAAATTGCCCAAGATCATTCAGATTTTCATATCTGTAGCGTACTAGTTTTTGGAAGGGTCTGTCCCCTGATTGGTAGGTATATGTCAAATAGACCCAATCCTCATTGACTCCCTTGCCAAGATTGGGGTGATGGTCCATTCCTAGGAGGCCAGCCTGTCCAACGAAGGGATAGACGTCCTCAATTTTCAACAACTTCCGTTTGACACCACTTTGAGGGTCCACCTCAGAAACTTCTCCCTTGCTCCGTTCTGTGATCCATAGTTTACCGTTGGGAGCATAGAGTATTTCCCAAGGGTCTTTCAATAGACCAACAGGTCCAACCTGAGATCGTTGGAAGGCATCAGTTGAAGCCAGAACAACTGTGGAGGGAATTACCCAAATCAATACTATCCTTGTCAGCATTGACACTAACTGCTTAATGCACTTCAAGTCTAGGTTCCTCGAAAAAATTACGGAAGATCTTTGGGGCATTATTCAACCCTGAGCAAAATTTCAAATCCACGAATAGAATCTGGAGCGAATCATTTGCCGTTGTTAGATCAAGTGAGTCATCTCATGAATTTTGGCTTCCATCACACAACCTTCGATGGATTTCCGATAAACGGCCATGTGCTCGGCATTCATGTGTGCCTGCCAGGTTTCATAAGAAGTCCAGTTCTCATAGATCATTAAGTAGGCAGGATTCTTGTTATCTTGATGTAGATCGTACTGCAAGCAACCTTCTTCAGCGCGGGTGACTGGAAACATCTTAGCCAATTCAGTTTTGACAAAATCAATTTTTTCTGGGTGTAGGGTAATGTGGGCAACGATAGTCAACTTGGACATTGAAGAACTCAGCTAATCAGATTATGAAAAATGATCTTAGAGAAGCGTGTCATTCAAGAAGAGCGGTGCATTCTTCTCTAAAAGAAATGAACTACGCCAGATTTCATTAAAATGAGTTCAAGAAGCAAGCAAAGACTTCCTCTGATTGCAGAGATGATTGGTGAAAGTTTGTGTTTAGGCAGGAGGGTTAGCTTGAGATTTCAGGCCTTCACAGCAGACTTTGAAATCTCAAGGTTCGGTGAGTGTTGTGTTAAAAAAATAAATTCAAACCTCCTTGGATGAGGTCTGTTCCGATTCCTGATGTTTGAAATAAAGGATGCTCAATTCTTTACCCAAGTGGGGATTATCTCGAAGCTGTTCTGAGTCGTCTTCGAAAGTGAATGAATCATGATCATGAATGCTGTTTAGGTAGTCTTGCTGTGACATTGTTTGCCTCGACAAATTTGACTGAAGAAATCGTTTCTGATGAAGTTTCAACAAAAACATGATGTCACATTTATAAAACATTCCTAAATATTTTGGAGGAGATTGGGGGGATGTTGGCAAGAATCAGCCTAAAATCTCGTCCAAGCTTCAAAATTAGGAGCAAAAGTATGATATAATCAGGTCAAATTCTGTTGATCAATGAGCTTTGAATGAACTTCTTGTTTTCTTCCTAACTCATCTAAAACTTATCTGCTCAGATCCAATCAATTAAACAATTTGTTCAAAATGATATTCCCCTGTAGGAGAAAATGAAGATGAAAACTCTGATTCTATTGAGTCAGTTTTCAGTCCTGCTACTGATCAATTATTTGCTGGAAAGTCCGATATTTGCCTACAAACAGTATGACTTGGATCTACTTGCCAAAAAACTGTGGACTTTCGGGGAGGACAGTTAACAGGAGCCAAATTGGATGATGCCAATCTTAGTGGAGCTTACTTCAGAGGAACCAACATCGACCTTGCGAGCCAAGCTTGGAATGTCAAATTCTGCAAGACTGTGATACTTGATGGAGAAATCAACAACCGTAATTGTGAACAGTGATTTTCTTTTCAAATAAACTGGTAGGCCCCTGAACTCCAACTGGCATTCTTAAAATGAGGATCCAGGTTGTTTGAGGAATTCGATTTCTTCCTCAGTTGATACGCGCCCCAACATTTGATTGCGGTGAGGAAATCGTCCAAACCTCTGAATAATGTCTCGATGCCTGATGGCATATTCATAAATGCGCTCGCTGGTGAATTCCTTGAACAGTGGTAGAGACTGATCCTGAATGGCGATATTTTCACTGTGCATCATCGGCATCAACATGAACTGACGATAAGTGGGATTATCATGCTCTAGGTATCCCTTGTCATTACAGGCAAGACTCAATTTTAGGGCCTTTCCATCTCCTGAAAAAGCTTTGGGCGTATTTCGGAAAATGTTTCTGGTGAACTGGTCCAACATTAGGATTACCGCAAGACATCCATTCAAATCAGTTTGCCATGCTTCCATCTCTCCCCTCAGCGCTGAAGAAACTGTGGTTTCAAAACGTCTGAAAATTAACACATCAAAATCAGCATCCTTCTTGTACCATTGTTCGGGAGTACACTCTTTGAACCAGAAATTTAGGACCTCGTCAGCGATGGTTGTCTTACACATGTTTCGCCATGCTTTACAATTAATTGATTGGATCAACTTATTCAGGTGGAATTTGTTGATAGAAAATTTTGATCAAACTATCGCTAGTGATCCTTGGTAGCTTGATTCAAATATAGTTGCTAGTAGGTTCTACTGTTCGAGCCTAAAATTACAGAAGCATTTAGCTTGGTACTGAACTTAAGTTTGATGAAATTATAACGCCAATCTCCTAAGGATATGAAATTCATAGTCATTATTCTCATCTTCGTGGTTCTGGGGTATATTCTTGTCAAAGAATTATAGTCCCGACTTTGTTTGTTGAGCTGAGTCCTCCAATAAAGAAGCAATGTTTTATCCGCTAATTTGGATCGCCCTGCACACACCTGTTTTGCTATTTCTTGGATATAAGTGGTTTTGGTTGAAGGACGAACGAGCAGAGCTCAGGAGCAGGTGGCCTGAAGTCATGCAGCTACTGATTCGGATCAATATTGGGTTCGGGTTGATTGTGCTTGCAGATCTTCTCATCACTGAAATCCTGACTCCCATACTCTTATCCTAAATGGATTCCGAAAAGGCAAACGAAGGAAAGTATCTTCAATAGAGGGTGATGAGTGACATCTGCGTGGAACTGTCAGGGACCCTGCTGAACTTTCGAGTTGGATGCATCATCCTTTCGGAAAAACAGATTTTGCTATGTTG
>JAQWOT010000133.1 GCA_029245725.1 SAR324 cluster bacterium
TTCCATACAACACGAACCCTAGATTCTAAGGCCTGCTTGAGTATTGATTCAAATCCGATTTCATAGCAAATGGCTGCCAAGATGGAACCTCCTTCTGACAACGGAAGCAAGTTGAGTTCACTACCGGGTAGGTACCGACGAGCATTTGGAAGCCAATCTCTTAGGAATGGGAAACTCTCTTCCCCAGGTAGGTATTCACCGAAAGGTACCAACTTTTGCTTTATTTGTGAGGCTCTAACGATTCCAGTTGAGCCAATCATTTGAGCGACATTGTAATAAGCGAATTGCTCCCCCCGAATCACTTTGGGATCATCAACTGTGCTAGATACCATGAAAAGAGGACGCTGCCACTTTACAACTGCCTGTCTAATCTGTTGCCTTTGCTCCACCTGATCCACCCAAGATAGTGGAAATGGGACCTCGGGCCAGAAAACTGCTTCAATGTTTGGGTCAGTCTGAATCAATTCATTGCTTTGCTTCAAAAGACTTAGCAGCTGTTCTTTTGAAACGGGATTTTCCTCATCTGGAATCGAGGTGAAATTAGGTTGAACCCAGCCAATTTGTAATTCTTGGAAGGGTCTCTTTTTACTTCGGTGTAATTCATAACTACCCCAACTGAAAATGATAACTGGAATGAAAGTGATCAAAATTAGATGATTTCTCATCCTCCGATAGTCATGCTTAAATCGTAAAAAGCTATGTATAATCAGCCAGTTGACCCAGATCAACAGTAAATGCAAGGTTGGGGTTCCTGCCCAATGAACAACCTGTAACCAAGCAGCCTGTTGGCCGAGGGCATGGACAGGAAAAACGGGAGCAAGAGATGGGATCCACTCGATCAAGCAAACCCACAATAATGCAGTTCGTAACGCTCCAGCTGGTTTTTCAATCCAGTGCAGACGGGCTATTAGTAGCCCGAAAATCAAATAGGGAATGCTAGCAATGAGACAAAGAAAAAACCAAAAAATGATTGAGATCCACCATGGTAAACCTGGTTGATAAGTCAGCGTGGTGTGAAGTCCCCAGGTTTGACTGATCCAGAGAATTGTTCCAAAACACCCACCAAGCCATGCTCCTTGCTTAGGAGTTGCTCCATACAGAGCTAGGCCAAGAGGGACCAAAGAAACCCAGATTAGAAAAGATGTGCCGCTCCAGTTGAGTGTAGGAGAGCAGATGGATAGGAGCCCCGTTGATCCTAAGGCAAGGATCGTTCGGTTCTGAGGGAGGAAGGCTTTGGGCAGCGGCAAGTTGTCTTATTGCAGGGCAGCTTGACGGACCCAATCTTTTGGTTCCTGCTGGATCAAAAAATCGAATTCGTCAGGACTGATTGTCCGAATTGCTCTCGCAACAGTTAAACGCAATTCAGGATCAGGGTGATCATGAAATTGCCACGCTAGATCACGCACGGCCTTTGGTTGATCTGCCGAAAATGCTGAAGCGTAGGCTTCCAGTCCGTGGCGCAGCAGAAGAGGTGGTGCAGTCGGCTGAAGCAAAGATTCCAAAAAAGTAGAAACCTCTGGAGTGGGATAATGCTCTAGAACTCTCAGAGCACGAAATCGGTAATAATTGGGAAGGTAATCATCTTGAATAATACTAAGTAAGTGAGGAATCTCTTCCTCACCCAGAGTTGTGTAAAATTTAGGAGGGTCCCAGTGGCGGCCTTCCAGGCTCTCCTTCACTTGGCTGTAGGAAACTTCAGCTTGGACAGGAAAGACAAATACGAACGTCCAAATGCTGAAGGCTAGCCAATTTGAAAAACTCCTCATGATTTCTCTTTCGTTGGTGCTTTAAACAGGGTTACTTTTGTTTGTTCGCCTTGGAGCGCGGCTCGAATCAGGGTATTTTCCCCTACCATCACTTCGACAACGCATTTTGTACTTTCACTGTAAAATCCTGCTTTGTCTCGGATGCTAGTGAGGGATCGAACCAGGCGATTTCGATTGCTTCGCCATTCAGTGATTGTGGGGTCATCCATGAGCAGCAATGCAAGGCATTTCCCACCTTGTTCAAAATTTGCCCTCACTTTTAATAATTCAGGATACTCCTTGTGAACTTCTTTGACAAACTTCATCGCAGGTGTGTCTTCATCATCTTTTTCTTTATTTTCCCCACTACCACCTGATACCTTTTTCTCTGAACTTTCTCGTCCAAAATCCATATTTCCATCTTTAGGTTTTGGACTATTGAGGGGCTTTTCTTCCACGGAAGCCGCTGGTTTGTCTTCCTTAAAGACTTCCTTGAACAGATCGGTGTAGGTGTTGATGATAGCGATTGTAATTACCAGGAGAAGTATGATTCCTGCGATAGCTAAAATTCTCTCCAGTTTCATTCCATCCCCTCTTTGCGGCTAGAGTAGCCATGCTTCAATTCGTGAGTTCGAACTCCAATAAAGCTCGTGAGTTGGAGGAAATTCTGCAAATTTCCATCCAAATGAAACCACTAGAACTGATGGAGATTCAGACAGATGATCTTACAGAATTGGTCGTTCATAAAGCCAGAAACGCCTTCCAGTTAAGCCCAACCCCACTGCTTGTCGAAGATACTTCTCTGTATTTTGAGCAGTGGGGGAATCTACCTGGACCACTCATCAAGTGGTTCATAAAGAGCCTCACCCTAGAAAAATTGGTGGAATTATTGTCTCAGGGAGAAAACCACAGAGCTCGTGCAGTCTGCGTCTTAGCCTTCACCTCTGATGGAGAAAAAGTCCATTGCTTTGAAGGAGAAGTGTTAGGTGAGATTGTTGCCCCAAGAGGTAAACATGGATTTGGATGGGATCCAATTTTTCAACCGATTGGCAGTCAAAAAACTTTTGGCGAGATGACTTCTACTGATAAACAAAGCTTCTCGATGCGAGAAAGGGCAGCAATAGCGTTTAAGCAGTCCGCAATAGCGCAGGCAATGCAAAATTGACATTTTCATCAACAAGTTTCAACTCTCTTACACTATGTTGAGGAGCTAACTCACAAAGCTTTGCAACGATGCTTTGTACTACGTCCTCGGGAGCTGAAGCACCAGCTGTAATGCCAATAGACCTCACCCCCATCACATCAGCTCTTTCAATCTGAGACGCCTCCTCGACCCGGCGAGCTTCCGTGCCCTGCGCCTTGGCAACCTCAACCAGCCTCAGTGTGTTGGAACTATTGGACGCTCCGACTACTAGAATTCTCTCTACCTGAGAAGCCAACTCCTTGACGGCATTTTGACGGTTTTGAGTTGCATAACAAATGTCGTCTTTCGGAGGGCCTTCAATGCTTGGGAAGCGTTGCTTTAAGATCTTTATAATCTCAGAGGTGTCATCAAGTGAGAGGGTAGTCTGTGTCAAATAGGCGACTTGATTTGGATCAGGGAGTTGAACTTTTTCAGCATCTTGAACAGTTTCAATGACGATCATTTGCTCTGGAGCTTCCCCCATTGTCCCTTGGACTTCAACATGATCCGCATGGCCAATGAGCAGAATAGTAAAGTCTTTGCGGCGGTAACGCTGTGCCTCTCCATGTACCTTAGTCACAAGTGGACAGGTGGCGTCAACTACTTCCAAACTTTGTTCTTGGGCTTGTTGTCGTACTGATGGGGATACTCCGTGTGCAGAGAAGATAGCATGGGCTCCCTTGGGGATGTCCTCGATTTCTTCAACAAAGATCACACCTTGAGCTTGTAGGCGTTCTACAACTTGCCGATTGTGCACAATTTCATGGCGTACATAGATAGGCGCCCCCCACTTTTGGAGTGCCTTTTCCACAATCAGAATGGCGCGATCAACTCCAGCACAGAAACCGCGAGGACTAGCGAGCACAATTTCCAGCTTTTCTTCATTCATTGCATCACAAGTGTAAACAGGTCAGGGAGAAATATTCTATCATTTCTGAGTTCCTGAAGATTAATGTGCTTCTAGCCAATTGTCACCCAAACCGATTTCTACGACAAGTGGGACTTCCAAGACGATGACATTTTCCATTTCTTCTTTGATGATCGAACTAGCTTTTTGTATTTCTACCTCAGGTACGTCGAAAACCAACTCATCGTGAACCGAGAGAACCATTCGAGTATCCATTGCCTCCGAACGGAGTCTTCGTTCAACAGAAATCATCGCAAGCTTAATAATCTCAGCCGCACTCCCCTGAATTGGAGTATTGATTGCTGCGCCCTCTGCAAGACGCTTTGATAACCCTTTCCCGTTTATGTCTGGTATCAGTCGCCTGCGTCCCAGAAGAGTACTCGCATAACCCTCTTTCCGAGCTTTTTCGAGAAAATGTTCCTGCAGAGCGTGAATAGTGCTGTAGCGCTGAAAATATGCTTCAATAAAATGCTTTGCTTCTGCTTTGGGGGTTTGGGTCACAATGGAAAGTCGCTCTGGGCCCATTCGATAGATTAGTCCAAAATTGACTTCCTTTGCCTTGGATCTCTGTTCTCTAGTCACTTCTTCAGGCTTAACCTGGAAAATTGTAGCAGCTGTCAATGCGTGGATGTCTCTTTCATGTCTGTAGGCATCTAAAAATGTAGGGTCTTTTGAATAATGTGCGGCAACGCGAAGTTCTATTTGGCTATAATCTGCAGCTAGGAGTTGATTGCCAGGTTTTGAAGGCAAGAAAACCTTACGAATGCGGCGACCTTCGGCACTTCGAACTGGAATGTTTTGTAGATTTGGATTGTCTGACGATAGCCGGCCTGTTGCAGTCGAAACTTGGTGAAAGGTTGAGTGAATTCTTTTTGTTATTGGGTGAACGTAAGTCGGTAATTGATCGATGTAGGTGTTTTTGAGTTTGTTTAAAGAACGGTAGTCAAGAATGGTTCTGGGAAGTGGATATTCACTCATTTTCTCCAAAGTTTCTTCATCGGTGGAGAGCCCCATGCCAAGTTTGATTTTTTTGGGTTTGATACCACAGGCTTCGTGTAATTTGAACTTTGCATACAGAACTTCCTGGAGTTCAACCACAGAGTTTAGATTGAACTCTTGGTCTGCAATGCTTTGAACTTTGGATCTCAATTCGTTCAATCTTTGTTCAAATTCTTTTGAGATTTCTGACAATTGTTTGGTGTTTACTCGTATTCCCTCGTATTCCATTTCGGCAATAGAGTGTGCAAGGGGCAACTCCAGGTATTGAAATAAATCTGCGAGTTGATTCTGCTTTAAATGCTTCGATAAGCTCTCCCAAACCTGCAAAGTAGCTGATGCACGTTCTCCAAAATACTCCCTACGTTCTGGATCAGGTTCAGCCAGCATCGAAAGCTGTGCAGAAGAATTGCTTGGCAGCTGTTGAGTCAGTTTTTTGTTAAGACGCCGCTGAACAAGGAAATCTAATTCGAATCGTTTCTCTAAAGAATCTGTCAGATGAGCAGCAATCATCAAATCACCAACAATACCCTGAACTGATATTCCCTGATTCTGGCAAAGTTGACACATCTGTTTCAGATCACCAACTACTTTTGGGACAGTGGCATCTTCAAGAAGCTCTTTGAGTTGCTTTGGAATTGTCTCACCAAATGGCCAGTAAATGGCTTGTTTGCGCTGGGCGCTTAGGGCTATTCCCATCCATAGGACATCATGCTGATTAATAAAAGTTGCGTCAGCAACCATCGCCAGAGGTTTTTCCTGTGTGATTAAGACAGAGGAAAGCCAGTCCTGCCAGGAATTCTCCCCAATGATGTCTGTTTCAACTTCGATGGGTTCCAGGGCAGAAGGATTTTCCTGTTCGGAATCAGTTGGTAGGCTTGGTTTTTCGAGATGCTTTGCTGGACTAGATTTAGAAACTGCCGTTAGGCGCTTCAAAAGCGTATTGAATTCAAGTTCTTCAAGGATTTGATGAAATTCGACATTATCAGAAAGCTTCATCTCACTTGGCTTCAAATCCTCGAGTTGAATGCTCAAGGGTACTTCTCTGAAAATAGTTACCAATTCCCGCGAAAGAATGGCGGCCTCACGATCTGTCTCCAGTTTTGTGCGGAGGGAAACACTCTTGATGTTAGCTAAATTCTCGTAGACTGAAGGAATAGATCCAAATTCTTGAATTAATTTAATAGCTGTCTTCTCTCCTACTCCTTTCACTCCAGGAATGTTATCGGAGCTATCACCCATTAGTCCTAAAACTTCGATGACTTGCTTGGGCGTACACCCAAATTTGTTGAAAACACCAGCTTTGCCGACCCGATCACCGTTGTGGTTGAGTAATGTGATTTTGTCGGTGATTAATTGCATGTAGTCTTTGTCACTGGTGACCATGACACCTTCCAAATCCGACTTGAAGCACCAATGCATCAAGGTGCCGATGATGTCATCAGCTTCGTAGCCAGGTATGATCAGGTAGGGTAAATGTAAGGCTTCAACCAGTCTTGGTAGATAAGGCAGTTGTTCCACCAAATCTTCTGGCATTTTCTCTCGTGTCGCTTTATAGGCCGGAAATCTCTGATGTCGGAATGTTGGTTCGCTTGAGTCAGAAGCAACCGCTAAGTATTCAGGTTTGTCTTCCTCTAATATTTTAAGAATTTGCTGAATTACTCCCCTTAAACCACTTGTATTGAGACCTTTTGAATTGATCAAGGGGTTCCGAATCATTGCAAAATAACTACGGTAGAATAGTGCCATCGAGTCAATGGCGAAGAGGCGTGAGGATGCTGACATCTGTTATGCTTCAGTAATAGCGGAGGTGTGAATCAGTTGTGACGATCGGAATTTAACTCCTTCAAAAGTGCATATTTTAGGAAGGTGTAAAAGAATGTACTAAAGCCTGCAATGAGTCCCGGAAAACCATCTCTGAATCCTTGTCGCAGAAAATAAAGACGAATGAATGCAACAAGCGGATTGAGGAATAGGTTCCAGTAGTGGAATTTCTTGTTTCTTCGAGAATAGTCTTCTGCTGAAAGTTTCGCATAATTCAGAGTTTTTTCGAAGTGATGGTTTATATTTCTGTAGGAATAATGGATGAGGGGCGACTCAAGAGTAAAGATTGAAACCCCAGAATTTTTCAAAACTAAATCCTCATGAACAATTTCTCCCACCCATTCTGGATTAGAACAGCGATTGACCAGTCGAGTTTTAACATCTGGGTACCATGCATAATTCAAAAGGCGGCCTAGATAGAAAGTTTTGCGTTTTAAAGCAAAGGCTTTTGACGGATCTGATGAGCTGACTACTAATTTGATTTCTCTTGACAACTCTGTTGACAATTCTTCGTCAGCATCAAGAAAAAGCAGCCAATCTCCTGAGGTGATTGTCAGCGCATGGTTTTTTTGCTTTGAGTAACCTAGCCAGCTTTGAATAGCAAATTTAGCCCCTGAATCTTTTGCAATAGACTCAGTTCGATCTGTTGAACCTGAATCCAAAACCAAAACTTCAATTTCCAGCTTTGACTGTTTAAGTTCTCTTAAGCTTTCAAGTGTCCTGGGTAAATTCTTTTCCTCATTTAAAGTGATAATGATGACACTTAAATGCATTGGTGGCTGGATGTAGAGGGCAAAGAATAAATGAGATAGAATTTGTTGAATCGTATGGTTTGTCTAGGATAGACAGACTAGACAGCTGAAGAGAAATTACCTAAACAAATTTTTTCCAGTAAGTTTTGGAAAAGAGGTCTTACGTGCTGTTGTTGGAACTTGATGCTCAAATCTATCTCAGCCAGATACACTTGAATATTTTCGAGTTCGGTTAGAGTAAAGCCTTTGGTGTTCTGGAGTAGTTGTCGTCCAAGAAACGGATGGATACGCAGTTTGGAAAAAATTTCTGTTTCAGAAAGCCGCTCATTCAAAAAATATTTAACTATTAGAAGTCGGCGGACCTGAGAAGTTAGAACACCGAAAAGCTTTACACCATCTCTGGGATTTTCTTTGAGATGAGTTTCAAGAAATTCTAGAGATTGAGCGAGTTCTTTTTTTGAAACGCTCTCGCTTAGAGCATATACAGAATAGTGTTTATGGCCCTTTACAATCTTAGGAATTTGATTTGTATCAACGACTGAATCAGCACCTAATAAGAGGTAAAGCTTTTCTAACTCATGGTCCAAATCATTAAGATTGTTACCAACTAATTGAATTAATTCGATAGCCACATTTTCAGGAATCTGCAGTCCTTTACTCAATGCACGTTGGCACGTCCATTCAATTGGTTGATCGTTATCATAGGCTACAAACTTACGAACCCTGCCACCTTTCTTACAAGCATTTAAAAGGGGTTTGCTTAAATCATTCTCACGAATTGTCTGACTACAAAGGATTAGACAGATTTTCTCCAAGGGTGAGTTGAGAAAATTTAGAATAGCATGAAACAACCGTGTTTCCTTGCTTTTGTCACTTTGACTTCTCGGATTCTTTATCCTTTCAATATTGTCTAGACGCAACACTCGGCTTTCTTCTAAGAAAGGAAGTGATTCAAGACTTTGAATTAACTCGCTAAGTTGGCCTTCATTTTCACTTCCCTTCAAAATTTCTTCAACACTGAAGCGCTGAAAACCAAGATCACGTGTGTCACATGGTAAGATTTTATTTATGAGTTCAAGTACCTGCTCATCTATCAGGAGGTTTTGATTACCATAGAATAAGAATACCTGTGGATCGCCTCTCATACGGTTTATCGCTCATGAAATCGAGAAATTTTCTGTCTCACTTCCATGGCTGATGCAGCTTCATGCAAAGCAAAATCTGCAATCTCTTCTGCCTCAGAGAGAGTAAACATTGACATCCGTTCCTTAACTAGAGGAATCAAAGATGCGCTCATTGAAAGTTGGCGTAATCCCAAGCCAACTAAAATGACACTACCGTCAGGGTCTGAAGCCATCTCTCCACATAACTCTATGGGCATATTCACCTCTGCACAATTCTTGGCCAAATGTTTAATAATTTGGAGAACTGCTGGGTGTAGTGGGTCATAAATATCTGATACATTTGAATTATTACGATCTACTGCCAATACATATTGTGTTAGATCGTTTGAGCCAATTGAGCAGAAATCTATTTCTGACATCATTTTGTGGCTAATGAAAATTGCAGCGGGTACCTCAAACATCACACCAATTTTTAGCTGAGGTGCATGATATCCCTCTTCAATCAATTCTTGCCGACATTCCTCATAAATTCCCTTGACACCCTTAACTTCTTTTAGATTTGTAATCATTGGGAACAACAGTCGAACATTCTCACACCCTTCCGAAGCTAGGAGAATCGCCTTTATTTGAGTTTTGAGAACCGCCGGGTGTTTCAACTGTCTACGAATTGCTCGAAAGCCTAAAAATGGATTATCCTCTTTTTGAAATCCCATATAGGGCGCAGCTTTGTCCGCTCCTAAATCAAGAGTTCGAATAACAACTGGGAAATCACTTGGTACCCTTTCAATGATTTTTCGATAAGTTTCACATTGATTTTCAAGGGAGGGGTAGCTGTCTAAAGATATAAAATAAATTTCAGAACGGTATAACCCAATGCCCTCAGCTCCAAAGTGTTTTAGCTGTAGAGTCTCACTTTCTAGGGCAACATTTGCCAAAATGTGTATACGCTCTCCGTCCTTAGTTAAGCAGGGGAGAGTTCGAAATCTCTCCAGTTGGCTTCGATGGCGATCTTGGGCTACTAGTAGTGCGGAGAAACTCTCAATAGTTTCCTCACTCGGTCGAATAACTATTAAGCCATCTCCTCCATCAACAGCAAGCATATCTCCCTCATGAATTTCATGAAGATACGCTTCACTAACGCAGATTGCAGGGATCAAAAGGGATCGTGCAAGGATAGCAGCATGTGATACAACCCCACCGCTAGAAGTGATGATCCCTTTAATTTTTGTACTATCGATGCGGGCTATATCACTTGGTAGAACCTGCTTTGCTACCAAAATTCCCTCTTTGTCTGTGATCTCCCCGAAGCTATGACCCAAGTGGTGTAGCAACCGAATTCCGACATCTTTAAGATCCTGGCTTTTCTCTCGCAGATACGGATCTTCTATGTTGCTGAAAGCGATTAGGTATTCGTGGATGACTTGGTAGATAGCCCATGCCGCACTATTGCCCTGGCCGATGTACCCTTCAATCTTTTCCTGAAAAACAGAGTCTTCCATAAACATAATATGGGCATGGAAGATTGCGGCCTCATCAGGACTCACTAATCCTGAGAGTCGGTCAATCAAGCCTAGGACATCTTTGATTGTTTGGTCCAGGGCAGTACGAAAAGCTTTGTTCTCTTCATGAATGCTCCATGGAGACGTCCGTACTGGCTCTTCCATTGAACCTTGTTCAAGAACAAGCGCTTTTCCTAACCCAACACCTTCGGCTACTCCTTGACCTCGAAGCGTATATGTTTGAGGCACTGGGTGAGAGAAATCAACTAAGGTGCTGCTATCCAATTCCTTAATCAACAAAGCCTTGGAGACAAGGCCCGCAATTTGGGAGGCAATGGTTGTCATCAAACGTTCTTCGTTTTCTGAAAAACTTCGACGTTTGAAGGTATGAACCGTAAGTACACCGATGGCACGGCGGTAGATCAGAAGTGGGACTCCCAGAAAAGACTGGTAGACTCCCTCACCAATATTCGGGAATAACTTGAATCGAGGATGTTGATGCATCTCGAGTACTTGTAGAGGACGAGATTCCTGCAGCACAAGACCGGTGAGTCCTTCATCAGGTCTCATGGTAACGGCATCGACAGCCTCTGGGACTAAGCCGATTGTGGACTTTAGCCGTAGTTGATTTTCTCGTGCATCGTAGGCGTAGATCGCGCAGGCATCGACCCTCATGCGCTCCGCGATCATTTTGGCAGTTTGTTGAAGTGTTTCGTCTGCGTTATGGGAAGTAGTGATGATTTGGCTGACGTCAGCCAAAATTTGTAAGGCAGCGTCCTGGGATAGTTGGATCTGATTCATTGCATACTAAATTGAAATCATAATGCATTCTCATCAACCTCACCGGTTCGAATGCGAAGTACCTTGTTCAATTCATAAACAAAAATTTTCCCGTCCCCGATTTTTCCCGTCTTGGCTTTGTCTTGGATCACATGGAGAACTTGTTCAAAATTTTCGTCTGACACTGCAACTTCTACCTTGATTTTCGGTAGAAAATCAATCTCGTATTCTGCCCCACGGTAAAGCTCTGTGTGGCCCTTTTGTCTCCCAAAACCCTTAATTTCTGAAACGGTGAGACCTTTGATCCCGATCGCAGCTAAGCCATCTTTCACTTCATCAAGCTTAAAAGGCTTAATGATCGCTTCAATCTTTTTCATCGCCTACTCCTATTATTGAACTTAGCAATTACCCTCCCCGGACTTTGATCCTTAACCTTTCTTCAACGCTTGTGCCAGTGCATTAATTCTCAGCATTGATCAGGGGTGACAGGGAAGAATAAGTATAGGATCTTGCCTAAAATTTAGACAGGATGCTCAAATTCTTGAAGATCTCATCTTATTTTTTTCGACTTATTCTGTTTTGTTTAGCTTTATTTTCCAATCTAACAACAATCCTTCGTTTTCAGGCAGTGGATATTGTTTTTCATCCAGCCTGATTTGTACTACCTCAGTATTACCAATGGAAAGGGTATAAAATTCTTTAGCTGTTTCCCAACTTAGAAATTCGCCAGCCTTCAGATAATGAAGGGAAGGTTGATCCTTATCAGATTGGACAGCTATCCAAACAGATTCCTCTGCTCGCAATTCAAGGATTGGAGAAATGGAACGATTTTCTGTGGGAGCTAAATAATTAGCTGATGATTCTGCCTGAATAGTTGGTTTGATTTCTTCAGTTTCAACACCTTGTTCCATCGTGATATTAATCATTTCATTTTGGCTAGTCTCATCTCCAGATCTCTTTCCCTGTTCATCAGAAAGATTTTCATCAACTTTTGATTCAGTGATGCCCTCACTTGTCACACGAGTAGTTGCTTCAGTTTGTGGTGCATCCTTCTGCTCGTCCTTGTTTCTAGAAATGGAGTTTTCTTTATCAGAGACAGTAGTTTCAGTGATATTTTCAATACTCTCAACTGAATCCCAAGAATTCAGTTGCCAAATCAGTAAAAGCGCAGCACCCAATCCCAACCCAGAGATCCATTTGCGAAGATTAATACTCTTTTGTTTGCTTTCTAAGGGATCCAAATGAACAGGCGTAATTTTTTCTTCAGATGTAGGTCTTTGCTCAATAACTTCTTTGAACAACTCTAATTCTGATGGGGGCATCTGTAAAAACTGAAGATAAATTCTCAAAAAACCTCTCATGAAAACCTTGCCTGGTGGGGCTTCCAGATTTCCTTCTTCCAAATGCCGAAGAACAAGTACGTCTAATCGCGTTTGACTGGATACATCTTCCAGAGACCATTCTTGAGAAATTCGGTGATTTCGGAGAAGCTGGCCTAATTGCTGTTGATTGGAGATATTTTCTGAGGAGTTAGCCATTCAGGTTCTTTTGTCAACTTTCATGACTTGTTCGTAAATCAGACGGACTTTGTCAGAGGTTTGTCCTAAAGTACTGGTGATATCATCAAATTGCCCTTGGCGAGGGAGAAGAGTTTCCAAATGCAACGTTTGAGTTCTATTGAAGTTTAGGGTGTTTACTGACTGGTCAAACAAAAGACGAAGAGCTGTTTCAATTTGCCTAATCCAGCGATAAGCTTCTTGTAAAAAAGTGGCTTCATATGAGGAAATAAGCGCTTCCTTTCTAATAACTTCCAAAGCTTTCAACGTCTCGGGAGTACGTAGTTTGGGAAATCTTTGAACAAACTTTAATTGAAGATACTGTGTCAAAAATTCAATGTCTAGTAAGCCACCCTTCCCCTCCTTCAAGTTCTTTTGTTCAAAGGTCTCTCCTGAAAGTTCTTCTTCTTTGCGTCCTCTCAGATAGGCGATTTTCAGATGCAGATCATCTGGAATTTCCCATTCATAAGCTGATTTTGATAACAACTTGTCTACAGATTCTCTCCACTTTTCATCTACGTCCCCTCCTACTACCCTAGCTTTAATAAGTGCCTGATGTTCCCAGGGCTTTGATTGTTGATGGTAAGCATCGAATGAACTAATCGTTGTAACGAGTACGCCTGCATTTCCAGAGGGTCTCAACCTTGTATCTAATTTGTATGCGTACCCACAACTAGTAACCGAGGACAGAAAAGATATAATGCGCTGAATAAGTTTTGCGTAAAAGAGTTGATTAGATACTTGTAACTGCCCATCAGTTTCTCCAATACCTGAATAAAGAAAAATAAGATCTAAATCGGAATGATAGGTTAACTCTCTCCCCCCAAGCTTTCCCATGCCAACAATACTGAATTTTGCAGGTTCCCCATTTTCATCTCTCGGTATGCCATGACGCTGAATGAGGTCGCGAAAACAAACTTCATGAGCCTTTTGAAGAACAATCTCAGCAAGTATCGTCAAGCCTTGACGTGCCTGATTGTATTCAAGAAGACCATCTAATTCTGCACTGCCTAAGAGGAAGGTCTGGGTATGTTTGAAGCGTCGAATGGCATCCAATTCCTCTTCCTGATGAGCGCATTTATCTAAAGCTCTGTCAACTTCTTCCTTCAAATGTTTAGCATCAATTCGTAATGCTTTAGGCTCAAGTTTGTTCAGCAAGTCTGTGTTTGTCAGTAGGTGGTTCCACAAGGTGTCACTGGTTGCAGCAATCGAGGCTAAGCGACTCCAAGAGGCTGGATGATCGAAAAGGGGCCTGTATTTCTCGAGCTGTGCACCTATGGTTTCGAAAAGTCGAAAGAATCGCTTGTCTAGTAGATCTTGTCCAGATTGACGAAGGATAGGAGTGAGTTGTCTTGCCAATGACTCCAGTAAATGAGCCTCTTCAGGTTTGAAATTCCGGAGTCTTGTGCTGTTGCGAAGTGCTGCCTCAACTTCAAGATGCTTTTGGTCAAACAAACCTCCAAAGATGCTGCGGACTTTTGCCATGGTGTTGCGGAGATGATGAAACATGCTCTGCCGATCCGCCTCTGCATTTGAAGAGTAGAACCCCATCATCCGTGCAAAGCACTGTTGCTCAAATTGAGTACTTGGCAAAGTGTGAATTTGCTGTTCATCGATCATCTGTAATCGATGCTCATACTTTCGTAAGATGAGGTAGCACTCTCTAAGTGTACTCCCATCTTCGACAGAAAGAATACCTGCTTGGGTTAGGGCAGATAACACCTTCAAGGTATTTTGTTCTCGCAACTCAGAGCGGATGCCTCCATAAAGCAATTGAAAAATTTGAACAAAAAATTCGACCTCTCGAATCCCACCAACACCTAACTTTACGTTGAGTTGACTCTCCCGAAGATGCTCTTTTTCAATCTTTTCTTTGATCTCAACAACGCCTTCTAGAAGATTTTCGTCGACACTTTTTCGGTAAATATAAGGGTTGATGGATCTGAAAAAAATCTCACTAATTTCCTTGTCTCCAGCAACATAAGATGCCTTAATCAAGGCTTGTTGCTCCCAAAGTGCTGCTCTTGACCAGTAGTAAGCCTCTACCTGCTGTAATGGTAAAACGAGAGCTGAGGTATCACCACCAGGACGCAAGCGCATGTCAACACGAGCTAAAAAACCTTCTTCTGTGTGCTCGGTGCACCACTCAATAAAAATTCTAGCAATTTTTTGACGCAGCTTTTGATCTTTTGCTTCATCGCCTGTGATGGGATTTTCATCATGAACAAATATCAGATCAACATCGGATGAATAATTTATTTCTTGGCCGCCCAATTTGCCCATACCTAGGATGAGAAAAGGTGGCCGTATTCCATTTGCCAACAGATCTTTGCTTGAAAGTTCAAACTGTTTAGCCTCCAAAGTGGCTGCACGAAATGCCCAGTCAAGTGTGATTTTTGTCAACGATGTAAGTTCTGCCAAAATTACTTCTTCTGTTGCGAGATTTAGCAAATCACGGACGGTCAGTCGGTAATATTCTTGGTATTTGAACCGTCTGAGGAGATTTCTCAGATCTTTAGAACGCCAGATCGTTTGAGAGTTAATTCTGCTAATCAGAATCTTTGATAGTTCATCATCGAATCTGGGTCGGTCTAAATTGTTTGATTCCTGTAGTTCCTTAACCCAACTTGGATAGCGAATCAGTCTTCTGGAAAGAAAATGGCTATAACCAAGGACGGCTAATGATTGATTGACAACTGATTCATTGCCTTCAAGGCAATTGGGAAAATATTCGAGTAGATTCTCTAGATCAGCTATTGCCTGCTGGGGGAATGGAGAACACATAATCCAAGACTTTAATCCAGGAGAGATTTTTAAACCTCTCTGAGAAATTGATTCAAATCCAGAACTTAGTTGTTCTTCATGATTGGGTTCTACCATGAATTTATTAGGGTCTTTATTTGGGTGTTGGGATCCGACTTTTTCTCAAAGATTTAACTTTGCTAGATTCTAGGGTGGGAAGTCTAAAAACAGCTTTGTGCACTTTTTGCAAACCGACCCGAACCAATAAAATTTTTGCAAATTCACTGTAGGATATGAACAAATTTAAGCTCCAAACAGCGCTGAAAGTTCGCGAGAGACTTGAGAAACTATACCAAAAATCCTTTGCTGAACAAGTACAGGTCACCCAGAGATTGACGGATCAATTGAATATTTTGGAAGAAGCATTTCAAGAAAACAATTCTGCTGTCGATCTAGCTAAGCGAAATGGTTTCACGATTGCTGACTTGGCTGGAGCGAATGGATTCGGCCAGCGGCTGAAATATCACCAAAATGTAGTGCAAGATCAAATGATTGAACAGCAAGAGTTGATGGAACGTCGCAGGCAAGAACTGGTTTCGGCAACTCAGCAGAAGCGCGTTCTGGAGATTTTGCGTGAGAAGCACGAACTCAGACAGAGGGAGAAGCTTCAAAGAGAGGAAACTTTTGAGTTAGACGAAGTTTCACTGAATCTAAGACGTTATCGTCAGGAATCCTAATTCGAAATAGAACACATCAGCCAATGTTTCTTCATTCACATCGTATTTCTCTTCAACTCATGATGCCCTTGCTGGTAATCTCTCTACTGGTGGCAAGGCCCGCTTATAGCATTCCAACCACTCTTGAAGAAGGGCAACAATGGATTGGGGAACTGTGTGCAGATTTCGGGATTGAATTCTGTGCGTATGTCACTCAGGAAGATGAGGTGGCTGCAAAAAAACCTTTGAGGTTGACTGCTACAGAGCGTCAGGTTCTAACCAGATTGGTTGAGCAGCAGGAAAATCTAGAGAGAAGAGGACGTGATCTTGATCGCCGCGAAACCCAATTACAGGCCCTTCAGGAGGACGTTCAACGGCAGATAGTTCAACTTGAGCGAATACAACAGGATATTGAGCAGTCGATTGAAACGAAGAAGGCTCAGGATATTGAGCAGCTTGAAAAAGCTGTTTCTTTTTACACTCGGATGGATCCTGCAGCTGCAGCTTTATCAATAGTAAATTTAGATCAAAAAACAGCTGTGAATATCTTAATGAGAATGAAAGATAAACAAGCATCTGCAGTACTAGAGAGTATGACTGCAGAGCGATCCTCAGAATTGATAGACTCAATTGCGCGCAAGCGCTAAAAACTAGGAGCCCCAAAGATGATAGATGCCTTACAACTAGCTCCCACTTCTAGCAAATCTCCGTTGGCAAAGAAGCTTGAACCATACAGTAGTTCTTTCAAGGAAACTTTGCAGCAGGCTGATGGTTCAGATCAAGAATATTTGGAAACAAGTTCAAATGTGCGTGATCCTGTAGAAACCAGACCAGACAACCGAGAAGAGATCCGTAGAAAGATAGCCGAAGGTAAGGAGAGCAAAGGTGATCATCGTATCAAGATTGTTGACTCAGATGAGGAGATGCCACGGGGACCAGAAGAAATAGCTGTCTTGGAAAGAGCGTTGCGAGCACTGGATGAGAAAGCCAAGGTACTTGAGTTTAATGACAGTGAATTTGTTGGCGGACTTACTGAAGAACAATCAGTAGAACTGGCTAGATTGCGAGCACTGATTGAAGGTTTGCTAAGTGGTAAAAAACCTTCTGAAGAATTAATTGCTGAAGATCAGGAAGCTTTCACTGCACTTCTAGCCACCCTGAATTTAGAGGAAGGTGATGCAGCTAGACTAGAGCGCGATCTTGGATTTTCTGGATTTGGAGAACCGACCGGAGAGGAAGTGCGCAATGACGGTAGTATCACTGTGAACGGTTTTGGTAGTGGTTCTAGTTCTCGAGCTAACGATCCAAATCTCGGCGAATTAAAAGAGAAAGTTGGGGACAGTTCAGAAAGTGGGAATCCTGATCTTGAACTCGTAGCCCTCAAAGAACGTAAGAATTTGATGAATTTGACAGAAGCGCAGAAAGCTGAAGAACTTGATGCCAATGATCCTAGATTCAATTCTGGCACAATTGATTCTGATCGCGCTGAAATGAGTATCGAAGAACAAATTCAGATGGCTAAAGCAAACCGGCTTGTGAATCAAGAATTGGAAGCTGCTACGAAAGCGGCTTTTTCTAAACAGGAAATCTTAAAAAACTCGTCAGGATTAGCGATTCATAAAGATTTGACGCAGCAACAAAAGCTTGAAGAAATCCTGATGCATCAACATGTTGATGGAAAGAATCTTGAGGCAGAACAAACTTTAGAATCACTAAAAGCTCAACAAATGATTCTTGGTGGCAATACTTCAACTAATGCCAATTCCATCGACCATGCCCGCTTAGCCACATCGATGAGTGGATTGAATGCCATTGCTCTGGAAATGCAGCAACAGCGTGAGAATGCAAGTGTAAAAGATTTTCTCAACAATGGAGAACAGGAATCAAATAATTCTGGCAATCTCCCCCAAAGCCAACTCTCAAAGATTGCATCGGCGTCTGACGCCAAATCTGCAAGTGGTATGACCTTTGCGCAAGTTGAGGATTTGTTGGCAGAATCTCCGTTTGATATGTCTCAATTGACGCGCAATCTTCGGAAAGGTAGAGAAGGAGAATCCCAAGAAGTGACGTTGCGTTTGCGCCCTGATGAGTTGGGGACATTGACAATGAAAGTAAAGCAGCTTGGCGATCGCTTGCAGGTTGAGATGCAGGTTGAAAATCCTCACGTGAAACAACTTGTTGAATCAGATCTGGAACAACTTCGAAATCGTTTCCTTGATAAAGAATTTAATTTCTCTGAAATGGAGCTCACTGTGAATATTGATGCACGCTCAGACGCAGATTCACAGGCGTTTGCGAATCAGGGCCGTTACCAGGAGGATACAACGGCAGTCAGTCAAAAACAAAGATTGAACGCTGCTCAGGAGAGTGCTTCAGTAGTTCGTCCACAAACCCGCTCAGACGGCAGCTTGAACCTCTATGCTTGATGCAAAAAGGAGATTTTGATGAATATCAATGATGTCAATCAAACTATTAATGTTGCGCAGACATCCCAACGTCAACTGGCCACTAATAATTCAAAAGATGGCAAAGAACTTGGTAAGCAGGACTTTCTGAATTTGCTAATGACACAAATGTCCCATCAAGATCCGATGGATCCAATGAACACGGACAGCATGATGCAGCAGATGGCTTCACTGGGTACGGTGGAACAACTCCAAAATCTAAATGCTAAGACCGATTCGCTGCTGAATTATCAAGAACAATTGATGCGTTCAGGTTCTGCTGGTTTCTTAGGTAAGGATGTAGAGGTTCAAGCAAAAGAAATTCAACTGATGAACGGAGCATCCGCCCCAGTTTCTTATGAACTGGTTGGTGATGCAGATGAAGTTGTTATTCAAATTATGAATGACATTGGTGATGTCGTTCGTCAAATCCCCCAAGAAGCAAGAAGTCAAGGTCATCACAATGTGCTCTGGGATGGCATGGATAACGAAGGTGACCCTCTAACTGATGGCACATACTCAGTTAACGTGGTTGCCAGAACACAAGAAGGAGCATTTGTAGATACTCTGCTCTCAAAGTCAGGACAGGTTCAGGATATTCGTTTTGAAGGTGGAGGTGCACAAATCAAAGTGAACAATGAGTGGATCTCAACAGGAGATATCAAAGGATTGGGTGATAAGACAGATCGAAGATTCGCACAAGCCCAGCCGATGCCCCTGCATACAGAACTGCAACTTCGTCAAGCTTATGGCCGCTTAAGAGACCAAGAATAAATTCTTTCCCCATAGCAACTAATTAGGAGCAATTCATGGCACTACTTGGATCATTGCAAACAGGCGCCAGTGGCGTTCGAACTCACGGAAAAGCGATGGCTGTCGTTGGTAACAACATCGCAAATGTCAACACCTTTGGCTTTAAAAGAAATGAAGTTGCATTCGAAGATGTAATGGGGAATGAGTATCCTCAGGGAGCATCTTTTACTCAGGTCACTAATGGGGTAAAAATCGGTGCAGTGAAGCAAGACTTCACTCAAGGCACCTTTGAAAATACAAGTTCACATACGGACATGGCAATTGGTGGAAATGGGTTTTTCACTCTAATCAATCCTAGATCAGGCCAGGAAATTTATAGTCGAAATGGTCAATTTACTTTTGACAAAGAGGGTTTTCTTTCCACTGAACGCGGAATGCGTGTACAAGCAATTGAAGTTGATCGAAACACCAAAGAAAGCAAGGGTCTGCCTGGATCATTGAAAGTTTTAGGATTAGTGGACCCGCCTCAGGTAACAGGTAACGGAGCTGATGGCACTGGAATTCGAGTATCCGCAAATTTGGATTCAAATGCAGTAATCAAAGATGTCCCTTTTGATCCGACCAATGTCCGTGACTCGATGTACAACTTCTCGACATCAGTAACGGTCTACGATCGATACGGAGACCCACATACAGCCACGGCAGCCTTCAGAAAACGCCCTGACTTGCCAGAGCAAATCGATCCAGCAACTGGTCAGCCAATTCCTGGAACAGGTGTGATTAATCAGTGGGAGTACTATCTAATGTTTGATGGTGGTTCGATCGGGCAGATGCCAGGGAATCAAATTGCAGTTGGTGGAGGCTTTCTGCAGTTTACTGAAGATGGAAAGTTGATCGCTGCAACTAGTGGCAGCTTTGAAGCTCAACCTGGAGGAGTCGATGCTCAAGGGAATCCTCTTCCATCAGGCCCCCCTAGATTAGTTCCCCAGCCTGTTGACCCGGAGACTGGAGTTCCTCAATTCGCAGTACCGTTCAATGGTGAAACTCCTGTTGTGATTGGTGTTCACTTAGGTGATGGTTACAACCCTGATGATCCCACAGATCCTAGAACTGGGCTCGATGGCTTAACTCAATTTGCAGGTCAATACTCAGTTAGCAAAGCCAACGCAGATGGTAATCCTTCTGGACAACTTGAAAATATCTTTGTGGAACCAGATGGCACAGTTAATGGAGTATTTGATACAGGTTACAGCAGGCCGGTAGGCAGACTGATCCTGACAAAGTTTGACAATCCCGGCAAGCTGATGCAGATTGGTGATAATATGCTTCAGGAATCTCTTGGAGCAGGTAAGAAAGTTGCGGGTGAACCGGGCACACCAGGATTCGGAGAGGTGCGTAGCAAGAGTCTTGAGCAATCCAACGTGGATCTGTCTCTAGAATTTGTGAAAATGATCGAATCGCAAAGAGCTTTCCAAGCGAATGCGAAGACCGTCACCGCAACTGATGAAATGATCACGGACCTGGTGAATATGAAGAGATAATTCTTGAAGCCTCTGTAGGGGCCATCAACACATTTTTGCAGCCATGTTGAAACTTTCCATGGAATTTAATCTCCTGAGAAAGCCATTATTAGTGGCTACTATTCTAATTGGGCTGCAAACCGGAGTCATGGGACAGACAACGGAAGCCCAAAATCAGGTAGATCAATTTTCCGCTGTAAGCATGGAAGCACAACGGTTAATTTTCGAAATGTCACAGATTGAAGGTGACAGGGCAAAAGGCATTGCCCTTAAAAGACCAATTAGGAAAAATGTAGGGCGATTCGGTAATACGATTGAATATAAATCCCCCCGAAGAAGACCAAGTTCGTCACGCAAATTGATAATTGGACGTTCCCAGTCTTATATGTCCGCAATCCCCTAATTCATGAGGCTAATTTCGTTCAAAATGAGATTAGCCGCATTCAAATAGTCAGTCCGTCCCACAATCGGCCTTCCTACTACCAAAAGATTAGCTCCCTCTGAGACTGCCCTTGCAGGGGTCACAGTACGCTGCTGATCTCCTCTATCATCTTTGAACCCCCGAATACCCGGGCAAACTCTTAATAGAGTTCTATCCGGATCAGTTTGATCAAGCAGATGTAAGTCCTGTGGAGAACAGACAACACCAGTTATTCCAGTTTTGCTGGCTTCTCTAAAAAGCTTGAGGAGGGTTTCAGTAGGAGATCCTCCATAAATCCTTTTACATTCATCAGGAATTGAAGAAGTTAAGAGAGAAACCCCTAGAATTCCTACCCCTTTGTCAGCAATCCTTTCTAGTGTTGATCGGCCCATTGAGAGATGCACAGTTGCTAAGTCAACATTTAAACTCGAAAGCCAAACGACAGCATTTTCAACCGTGTTCGGAATATCATATAGTTTTAGGTCGACAAAGACTTTCCCAAGTTTTTTCAGTTCAGCAACCCATTCAGTTCCCACAAAAGTCAGAGAGTGACCAATTTTAAAACCCCACAACCCATTTGATTGTAAATGGGACAAGTCACTTGCCAACTGTAAAGCCTTATCCGGGGCCATGCCATCCAGTGCTACAATCAATTCACTCATAAGCGGGCTCCTGTGATTGATGAATGAAAATCTCTAGCCTCATGCAATGTGGTCAGTGAATAGACGGGTACATTTTTTACAGCTAGACCACTAGGAGAACGTCGATCAACTCCCACGATAATAGCTTCAAATTTAACATCAAAAGCCTTCAGGACTTTTTCCATTCCATTGATTTTTGTAGATGCACTCGTAATCACATCATCTACAAAGACAATAACATCTTGACTTGTAGGAACCGTACCGACAAAGCTTCCTCCGTCTCCATGCTTCTTCACCTCTTTACGATCGAATAGATAACCAACGTCTTTACCTCGAAGTTCAGCCAATTCTACGGACACAACACAAGCCAGAGGTATCCCCTTGTAAGCGCTGCCATAGATCAAATTACATTCTGGGATTTCTAGCTGAATGGCTTTCGCCAAAAATCTTGAAAGCTTTCTGAGCTTTTTTCCTGAGTTGAATGATGAGGAGTCAAAAAAAACATCTGAATTGCTTCCATCTTTCAGAGTAAAATCGCCAAATTTGAAGGCCTGACACTCAACTGCAAACTTTAAGAACTCTTGCCCTAAATTCGTCTGCAACGTATTCATAAAACTCGGTTATCCTAAGAAATGATTTGGAGAGTGAATTGTATTTAGTTGGGTAATTTTTCAATCATGCACTAAGATTGCGTTTTTCCAGTGCTTTCAGTAACTTGATTTCTTTTATCTGGGGCAGAATCGGAACTGTGCCTTGAGAATATATTCTTCTAGCTAGAGAAAAATGATGAGCCAACATCGTTTCGAAACTCTTCAATTACATGCCGGCCAAGTACCTGATCCTACAACAAAATCCCGTGCAGTCCCAATCTACCAAACTACATCTTATACTTTTGACAATGCAGAGCACGGAGCAAACCTATTTGCTTTAAAAGAATTTGGAAACATCTACACACGGATCATGAACCCTACTACAGATGTTTTCGAGAAGCGAGTAGCAGCACTAGAGGGAGGCGTTGCTGCATTAGCAACAGCATCAGGGCAATCAGCTCAATTTCTCGCTCTAACGAATATTATGGAGACTGGTGACAACATTGTCAGCACATCCTTTCTCTATGGGGGAACATATAACCAGTTCAAGGTTTCCTTCAAGCATCTTGGATTGGGTGTTCGGTTTGCCGATGGAGATGGAGTAAATAGTTTTGCAGAGAAGATTGATGATAAGACAAAAGCAATTTATATCGAAACGATGGGTAATCCTAGGTTCAATATTCCTGATTTTGAAGGCTTGGCTCGACTTGCAGAAATGAATGGCATCCCTCTAATTGTGGATAATACTTTGGGTGCTTGTGGAGCCTTGTTTCGACCCATCGATTATGGTGCGAACGTTGTGGTTGAATCTGCAACCAAGTGGATTGGTGGTCACGGAACCAGTATCGGTGGAGTAATCGTGGATGCAGGAAACTTCAATTGGGGCAATGGTCGCTTCCCCTTGTTTACAGAACCTTCTGAGGGCTACCATGGAATGAAATTCTGGGAGGTCTTCGGAACAGGGGGTCCAGTTTGTCAAATGCTTGGATTGCCTGCCGAGTTAAATATTGCATATATCACTAGAGCCCGAGTAGAAGGTCTGAGAGATTACGGATCAGCTTTGAGCCCATTCAATTCCTTCATGTTGCTTCAGGGCTTGGAAACATTATCTCTACGTGTTGAACGGCATAATGAGAACGCTCAGGCTTTAGCAGAGTGGCTTGAAGCTCACCCGGCTGTAGAATCTATAAGTTATCCTGGATTGAAAAGTAGCCCTTACCACGATCTGGCAAAAAAATACATGAGCCAGCGCGGGCATGGAATGATGTTCTCTTTCACTATGAAAGGTGGCTATGAGCAGGCGGTTAAATTTATCGATGGACTGGAATTAGCCAGTCACCTTGCCAATGTAGGAGATGCCAAGACATTGGTTATTCATCCTGCTTCAACGACCCATCAGCAGCTCAGTGAGCAGGAACAGAGATCTGCAGGTGTGGAACCAACGATGGTTCGTGTCTCTGTTGGGCTTGAGCATATCGATGACATTCGTGAAGACTTTCAACAAGCCTTTGATAAAGCTGCTGCGTAAACTGTAGATAAATGGAGGCGAGGTTCATTGGGATCTCGCTCTCCATCTATCCTCTTCAAATATTCCGATAGTAACTTTCATAAATGACCCTAGTCATCGATCGGTCAAACCATATTTTTCCGCTTATTTGTCAGGAACGTATTTCTTGGATTACATCAGAGGATGCTGAGCGCCAGGATATTCGTCCCTTGCGGATTGGTATTTTGAATATCATGCCCTTTGGAAAGGACTATGAGTTCAATCTCCTCCATCCACTGGGTTTGTCTATTCTTCAAGTTGAGCCAGTTTGGATTCGTTTGGAATCACACGAGTACTTGTCTGGTGATCAACAACATATGTCTGACCTCTATCAGACCTATGAAAAGGCAACTCAGTTATCTGGGCTGGATGGTATGGTTGTTACGGGCGCCCCAGTTGAAAAAATTCATTTCCATGAAGTGCGCTACTTGAGTGAGATTTCAAAGATCATTCAAGACTCACAATTAAATTGTCCAAGTACTTTGGGGATTTGCTGGGGAGCTTTTGCTCTGGCTTTTCTGCTTGAAGTGGACAAGTTGACCTACGACAACAAACTATTTGGTCTCTTTAAACTGCAGAATCTTGATTTTGGACACCCTATTACAGGAGAACTGGATGATGAATTCTGGTGTCCACAAAGTCGCTATGCGGGTATTGATGACAGCCTGATGGAAGGAGCACAAAGGGATGGAAAATTGAATCTGCTAGCCTATGGAGAAAGGGCTGGGTATTCGATTTTTGAAACTCCTGATCATCGATTCGTGATGCACAGCGGTCATCCAGAGTACAATTCAAGGCGAATTGTGTATGAGGCTGAACGCGATAAACTAGCAGGAGATGTTTTGCCTCCAGAGAACTTTGATCTCAGTAATCCACTAAACTGCTGGCGAGGGCACCGCAATACCTTTTTTACCCAGTGGTTGAAGTTCTGTTATCAGCAGATCAGTATGCCTAGGTGAGTGTTAAACAGAGATCGACTAGAGGTGATTAGTCATCGTCGAAAGATGACCCAGAGCGCTCCATTACCTCCCCAGCGTGGTGGAGCCTCTCGGACCTGTGCAATATACTTTTTTCCATTTTTTACCAGCCACTGCTCTACGATCTGCTTGAGCACAGGGCCAGCTTGTGAACGGTTGCCTTTACCAGTAACAATCAATAGTGAGTCAAGTCCGTGTAAAGTACCGTAATGAACGTAATTCTCCACCAGCATTAAAGCTTCGTGCCGATTTTTACCATGGAGATCAAGAGTTTCGTCAGGAGCGGTATAGCTTTGAAAAGCTTTGCGAGAGGTCTTTATTTTGGCTGGTTTTGATTTCTGATCAGGCAATAAACTTGGGTCTGAATCTTCCTCTTTGTCAGGAATTTTACAAATACTAGTAAAGATTTGATCCATCCAATTTGATTCTGTCGTTGAATCATTGAAAGAAAGGCTGGATTTTCTTTGATTATGAGGTGGGTTGGTTTTGGACTTCAATGACACCTCCTGACCAAAAAGGTAAGGGAGACAGGGACAGTTGCCCCTGATCAATTTTCTCAGAAATAATAGCGGGCGGCGAGTGCGTTGTAAAATCCTTGTTCTGTGCTTCCGAGGCCCTGCTGACGTCGGAGCCCAAGTTCTGCGGACAAGCCAACATTTGGGTAGTTGATAGGGAAAAATTCTGAACCAGTGAAGAGCCTGAAAAGAGTCCCTCGTTCATCTTCTTCGCTTTCGAAGCCAGCCCCAGCACCGAGGAAGAGATTATGTCCACCTTCATTCAGAACTACTCGAGCGAATCGGCCTTCTAATGAGAAATGAGTGATATCCATTTCTTCATGATAGCCAATCAACAATTCGAGGGAATCAATAGGGCTTAGCCAGTTTTTCAAACTTATACGCTCTTCTGGGACCGCAGATGGACGGTAATGGAGGCCAATTCCGAGCTTTCGAGCAAGATTTCTTTCGGCAGCTTCAAATTCAATCAGGCGAATGTCCACTCTTTCAACCTTGAGTACACCGAATCCTCGATCTGACTCAAGGTAAAGCATCTGCTCGTCCATACCCTGAATGCGGCCACTCAGCGATTCCCCACTGTTGAGGTGAACCACGGCTCCGTATGCTGTGGCTGTCAAGGTCCATCCGATGAGCAAGACCAGCAGCAATCGTAGTTTTGAGAACATTCTACCTCTCTGAATGATCGTAACAAACCGATGAATCCAACACCGGCGCAGTGACAGATTTCCCGACTCATGCAATAGATGCACCGCCTTTTTTCCGTGCCTTGGCACTCTGCGCCATTGGGGCAATTTGGGGAAGTTTCCTACAAGCTGTGTTAGATCGTAGACGAATTCGTCAAAAACAAATCCCACTCGATGGTGGTGATCAATTTGCTCAAAGATTGAAAAAATTGAATAGCTTGTCTCCGTCTAGATCTTTCTGTTTTGATTGTGGGTCGCAATTAGCTTGGTACGACAATATTCCGATTTGGTCTTATTGCTGGTTACAAGGTCGATGTCGTCTCTGTAGAGTACCATTCAGCAATAAATCATTTCGCATGGAACTTGGGTTGGGTTTGGGGCTTGGTCTTTTAGGCTGGAGCATCAAAATAAGCTGTTTGCTTGGAGCTCTCACATTTTTATGGGTGATTGTCTGGACGGTCTTTTTAAATGCACCATCTAGGTGTGTGGTGAAATCGAAGTAAAGTTTTGCAAAAGAATTAATTGGAGATGGTTTAGTGAAGATCATTCCTGCGATTGACTTAAAAAATGGCTGTTGTGTTCGTTTACTTCAGGGGAAAGAGGATCAGGAAACAGTGTATGAGGAAGACCCAGTTGAAACAGCTCTAAGTTTTGAAGAGCAGGGTGCTGAACAAATTCATCTAGTAGACTTGGATGGTGCTTTTCGAGGTGAATCCAAAAACTTGGAGCAAGTGGAACGTATTGCTCAAGCAGTCAAAGTCCCTTTAGAACTTGGTGGTGGTATTCGAAGTTTAGATGACATATCAAGAGTTTTCGACTTGGGAGTGAGTTTCGTTATTATCGGAACGATTGCTGTAAAAAATCCGAAGATTTTAGAGGAAGCAATTCAAAAGTTTGAGAATCAACTAATCTTGGGTCTTGATGCTAAAGATGGGAAGGTGGCTGTCTCAGGTTGGGTAGAAGTCACAGAATTTAGTGATGAGGAATTTGCAAACCAGTGGAAGCAACTCGGTATCAACAGAGTGATTTATACCGATATTGCCTGCGATGGTATGTTGACAGGTCCAAATTTGAGTTCACTCCGGAGGATGGCGATAGCGACTGGGTTAAAAGTAACAGCATCCGGGGGAGTTTCTTCACTTGATGATTTAAAACAACTGGCGGAGTTAGAGCGAGACGGAGTGGATGAAGTAATCGTGGGCAAAGCGATCTATGAAAGACAGTTGGATTTGAGAGAAGCGTGTTTGTGGCTCAATAAATATGCGGCTTGAAATGTTTCAGTATGAAAAGAGAAATTGATATTTTTCTTTTTTTTTTCACTTCAAATATTTTGATGATTCCAATTTGGTCCTCAGAGGAATAGTCTCTAACAGATCAATTTGATATATCATATTTGGTTGTTCAGGATCAGTAAATTTTGTAATCAGGAGTTAGTGGATGGAGATGCAATATAGAAGGGTGGGTCAAGCAGGAATCAAAGTGAGTGTTTTGTCTTTCGGATCCTGGGTTACTTTTGCCAAACAGCTCCCCTTGGATAATGCTCTAGCTTGCATGCAAGCAGCACATGAGGCAGGGGTGAATTTTTTTGATAACGCAGAGGCCTACGAAAGGGGAGAGTCCGAAAAATTGATGGGTCAAGCTCTAAAAGAACTTGGCTGGGCCCGTGAAACCTATCTGGTCTCCACCAAGTTTTTCTGGGGAATTGTGCCGGGGGTCAATACGAAAAACACCTTGAATCGCAAATATCTCAGACAAGCAATGGATCGCTCGCTTGAGCGCTTTGGTCTGGATTTCATCGATCTTGTTTTCTGTCATCGTCCTGATCCCGAAACTCCTATTGAAGAAACCGTTTTTACCATGTCAGAAATGGTTAGTTCCGGGAAAGCTCATTATTGGGGTACTTCTGAGTGGTCTGCTCAGGAATTGTTGGAGGCCTATGAAATCGCTGAAAGATATCACCTTCACAAACCAACGATGGAACAACCCCAGTATCATCTTTTTCATCGTGAAAGATTAGAGGAAGAATATGCTCCACTTTTCAAAAAATATCAGATGGGCACTACAATTTGGAGTCCGCTTGCCTCAGGCATGTTAACTGGCAAATATCTGGATGGTATTCCGGCTGACAGCCGAGCCAACCTCCCTGGATATGAATGGCTCCGAGAGAAACTAACAGATCAGACTACCCTGAATAAGGTGAGGAACCTCAAAGTCATTTCAGATCGACTGGGCTGTTCTCTTTCCCAACTGGCTTTGGCTTGGTGTGTGAGTAATCCAAACGTTTCCACCGCAATTACAGGGGCAAGCCAAGTGGAACAAGTCCATGAAAATATGAAATCCTTGGATGTGTTGGAATTGATTACTCCTGAGGTGAAACAGGAGATCGAAAAAATAGTAGGCTGAGTAGGAGTTGTAGTTTGGAGTTCAACAACACATTTACCAGTATTTAGCAATGATTTAGTAACAGACAAAGCTTTTGCAGAAAATTACCCTTATGAGACAACTGATGTGGATGGTAACCCTGTCATTCTTGTCAATGTTGATGCTGACTATAAATATTTGGGCAGATTAGTCATCACTTTTGATGAAAAAGGAAATATTCAACCAGATTCAATCGATCCACAGATGAGCGCAGCATATGCTGCAACTGAAGAAGTTATAAATTCGTTTGGGGGTATTCGCAATGTTGGGGTGATTGCAATCAGGAATGCAGTTCAGGACGTCATTACAAGTCAATTCGGGAATGTCGTAGGTTACACAAAAGTCTACCTTGATGGGTGACGCAGCAAAGTTAGAACAGAAGAAACCAATTTGGGTAATTTAAGTGCCGATGCGAACTTGTGGTACGCAAATGAATTGAGTGAAAAACCAGTCCACCTATCTTTAAAAAATGGGGGTGGAATTAGAACAGGAATTGGCTCGGCGCTAATCCCCCCTGGTGTTACAGATTACAGTAAAGCCGTCTTTGCTCCTCCGTTAGCAAATCTAGAGGCTAAGACTGCTGAGGGGGCGTTGAGTGAAGGCCATATTAGAGCAACTCTACGTTTTGACAACGGCTTGGTTGTGGTATCTGTGACGGCCGCAGAATTAAAAGATTTATTAGAGAATGGGCTTGTAGACACAGCAGATGGAAGGACACCTGGGCGCTTTGTACATGTAGCTGGAATGAAATTTAGTTATGATAGCACTATGAGACCAAGATCAACTTCCGGTACTGGTCAGCGGGTAAGATCTTTAGTTATTCTTAACTCAGATGGGACTGTCAAAGATACGATCGTCAAGGACGATGATATTTTGGGTAATCCAGATCAGAGATTCAACATGGCGACTCTGAATTTTTTGGCAAACGGAGGAGATGATTATCCTTTCCAGGAGTTGAGTAATCCAAATCGTTTGAATCTTTATGCAGGCAGATGATATGGAGAAAAAGTCGACTATCCAAGTGCAGACACAACTAGAGATCCTGGTCTTTCTTCAGAATTCAGTTACACTGATGGTGAACAGCATGTGTCCGCTGAATACATGTCCGCATTCCATCTTTCTGCTTCTGAAGCCTATGGTTTAGAGGAAAAAGGCGTTAACGAAGATAGCAGAGTTGTCAAGCTGCGCTAAGTAGGGTACTAAAATCTCACTGAAACAGCGTTATAGCTTTGATGAACCATCTGGAAAAATAATTTGGCTACATTAATCAATGGTCGCACCTCCATCAATAACCAGGTGGGCGCCTGTTACGAAAGAGGCTTCATCTGAAGCGAGAAAGAGGATGCCATTGGCTATCTCGACGGGCTCTCCCATCCGCTTCATTGGGGAATCCTGCCCGAACAATGTCCGGCCCTCTTCAACACTGATCCCGATGAATTTCATATGATTTTCGCTGGCTTGAGTGAAAATTGCTCCCGGACATACACCATTCACTCGAATATTTTCTGAAGCTAAATCTAGTGCAAGACAACGAGTCATCTGCATAATTCCGCCTTTAGATGTGTTGTAGGGTACAAAAGCCGGCTGTGCAATAAAAGAACTAACAGAAGCCACATTGACGATGGCACCACCTCCATTGGCCCGCAGATGTGGTAAGACAGCCTGAACCATATTTGCATAACCGATGATGTTCACTCCCAAAACCTTTTGCCAGTCCTCTGCGGTAGCTTCCTCAATTTTGCCAAAAACAAAAGCCGCTGCATTATTGACAAGGATCTGAAGACTTCCAAAGGATGAGATTGTGGCTTGCACGGCCATCTCAATTGCTTTGGAGTCAGATACATCTGCTTGCTGATATTCAGCTTGTCCCCCTGCATCTCGAAGCATTTGTGCAGTCTGCTTGGCATCATCTCCATTGATGTCAACAACCATTACTCTAGCACCTTCCTCTACAAAACGTAGGGCTGTTGCTTTACCTATTCCTGCCCCAGATCCGGTGATGATTGCGTTCTTGTTTTTCAGTCTCATAACTACCTCTGTGCAAATTCTGTCAGATTAGGCTCTGTAAATTCGCATTGCATTTAATGCAAAGAGAGCCTCTTGTTCCTCTTGACTTCGATGATCCACTAGTCGTTGAAATTCTTGATACATACTTTGAGCATTCCAACCGTCCAGTTTTTCTACAGGATAATTTGAGGCGAAGATGCAGCGCTGGACTCCGAATAAATCAATCACCTTATTCACTGTCTCCTTGATGAGGGCATCCTTATGCCACTGCTTGTTTGGGTAGGTCAGCATTGAGAGTTTTATCGATACCTGTTCAAGGTTAGCCAACGCTTGCAATCCTTCCCAATATTTCTGTCCTTCCAAAAGATTTTCTCTTTTGGGTGTGCCCAGATGATTTAGAATCACAGGAATTTCAGGATTTCTTTGAAAAATCTCAGCAGATTGTTTGTATTGATGGGGATTACATTGCAAGTCAAACGAATAACCTGCCTCAACTAATGTGCTAAAGCCTTGTTGCCATTTGTTCGAATCTAACAAGTTACCAAGTCGATTGTTTCTGGGCCAGGAGGGTTCATGGTTCAAGATTTGACGAATCCCACAAACATTCGGAATTTTCTGGAGCCGAGCTAACAGTACCAGCCACTCAGGGCTTTCCAGAGGTCCTGTAGCCACAATCTGATAAGGGAGGCTTGATTGTGAACATTGATCAGTAACCCACTTGGCTTCTGCTAAACATGCATTTTCGTAGAGAGGCCCATCGTGTTCTATGTGGCATACGCTGACGGCCTCAACAAAAGTTCCTCCGATCAGTTCAAAACCTTCCATGCTAAGATCAGTTTCATAGCGTTGAATAGTGTAAATGGGGTCTTCGTCTGGAGCAAATAATTGGGCTGAATCATGGCCACTCGGACTGTTTGGGCGTACATCCCAGATGTGAAAATGTGGATCCCAGACTTTCATTCTTCCCCTGTGTTTTGTTTAAAGATGCTAACGCACAAAAGCTTCGTGCAACCCCCCATCAACGTTGATAAGTTGTCCTGTGGTTCGACAGAGACGTTCAGAGGCTAGCAGAAAAATTGCCTCTGCCTGGTGTTCTGGTGAAATCTCTGATTTAAGCAGAGTTCGCTGAGCATAGAAATCTGCCAGACGCCTTCTCAGGATTTCAGTATCCTCATGCTCATCGAAAGTTAATTGATATTTTGAAAGTGAGGAAATTAATCGTTTTCTAGGGAACATGCTGCTTCCTTCCAGCACTGTCGCAGGTGCTAACGCATTGACCCGCACCAGAGGAGCCATTTGAACCGCCAATTCTCTGACTAAATGATTCAAAGCAGCTTTCGAACTATCATAGGCCAGGCTGCCCACTTTACTCACAGTTGCGTTCACAGATGAGGTTAAAATAAGGTTCGCAGGCATTTCTTGTCTAAGCCAAACTGTGTAGGCCTCTTCAGCAACCATCGCAGGGCCGATCACATTCACATCGTAAGTCTGGCGCCACTGACTATCCGAGATACGACCAGTTGCATCAGGTGGAAAAAACACTCCGGCAGTAATAATCAAAGTGTCCATCCCTCCGTAAGCCAACACTACATCTTCAAATAGCTGATTTAGACTCTCACTGTTGGTGATGTCTGCTGATCTAGCGAGGGTTGGACCACAGGTGCTCAGCCTACTGCCAGCCACCCCAATGCCAACTCCCACTTTTTTCACTAACTCTTCAGCTGTAGTTTTGGTGGCCAGGGAATTAGCATCTGCACAGACAACATTAGATCCCTCCCCAAGCAAGCGGTGGCAAACAGATTTACCAATCCCAGAGCCTGCTCCAATTACCACAGCGACTTGTCGTGACAACTCCTGTTCAGGAGGCATCCGCCGAAGCTTTGCTTCTTCCAGAAGCCAGTACTCTATATCAAAGGCTTCTTGCTGATCGATAGCAACGTATTCATCTACTGCTTCAGCTCCCCGCATCACTTCAATTGCACAATTATAGAACTCAGCGGTTACCCGGCTTTCACTCTTGTTTTTACCCCAAGCAATCATCCCAAGTCCTGGGATGAGGATAACACTGGGGTTGGTGTTTCGGAGCGCAGGAGAATCTTCATGCTTACAACGCTCATAGTAAGCAGAATAATCTTGTCGATAATTACCAAGCCCCTTCAAAATCAGTTCTTTCAAATCATCCAGACTTTGACGGTGAGGATCCCAAGGAACATACATTGGCTTGATCTTGGTTCGCAGAAAGTGATCTGGACAACTTGTACCCAATTCTGATAGACGAACAACATCTTCAGAGTTGACGAAGTAGCGCATCATCTCACCATCTTGCACAGTCGCAACAAGTCGCTTATCGCTGGATACCTGGCCACGGAGCCAGGGCAGAATTTCAACAAGTGTGGATCTGCTTGCAGCTTTGTTTAGTTCTGGATAGCGAATTCCACCGAAAGTCATCTCTCCTTTATCATGCTGGGCTAGATGCTCATCAGCTTTTTGGATGATCTCTACCGTCCATTCGTAACACTCCTGGTTACTTTCAGCCCAGTTGATTACACCATGGCCACCAAGCAATATTCCCCTTGCGCTGGGGTGATCTTTACAAATCTTCTGCAACTGCAGTCCTAGATCAAAACCTGGTCGTTGCCATGGCCACCAGATCAAATCATCTCCCCAGATCTTTTTCGTCAGCTCCTTGGAACGCTTGGAAGCTGCAATAGCGATCACAGAGTTTGGATGCATATGATCGACATGCTTGTGTGGGATGAAGGCATGTAAGGGGGTATCAAGCGAAGCAGCCCGAGGATTCAGATTGAAGGTGCAGTGTGGGTACATGCCGACCATCTGATCTTCTATGCTGGTCTTGTAGCCCTTCACTGGTGCAGAGGTGTATTTGGGGATCAGATTGAGCAATTTCTGCTGATACAGAGAAGAGAAATTTTCACGCTTGGAAGTGCGTAGATCTCCTCCTGATCCCTTAACCCAAAGAACCTCGGTTTGCTCATTACTAAGCGGATCAATTTCATGTAATTTTGCAGAGGTGTTCCCTCCACCAGTGTTAGTTATCCGTTGGTCGGACCCTAGCAAATTAGAGTGGTAGATCAGTTTGCCAACTGGATCAAGTGTATTTGCGTAGTTAGTGTCCCAGGTCGGATAAGGTCAATTCAAGGGTGTAGGGTATTTCATGGTAATTTCAGGTAACGTTGATAGGCCTTTTCCCAGATCGATTGATCCTGGGGAAGATATTCTTCAATTTCAAAAGAGTTTCGGACAGTTTGGCGTATTTCTGAGAGTGAACTCAAATGTCCGAGGGCAAGACTTTGAATCAGAACATTCCCAATTGCAGTTGCTTCGGACGGGCCACTGAGGACCCTACGTCCAGTGGCATTGGCTGCTAGCTGATTCAGGAGTTTGTTCTTGGATCCGCCACCAACAATGTGGAGCGTTCGCAGGCTTTTCCCCGTTGTTTCCTCAAGTTCATCAAGTACCTTTCGATATGAGAGCGAAAGACTTTCCAGTGAACTCCGAACAAAGGCTCCATGATTTTCAGGAACGGGTTGTTTCGATTCAATACAGTAGGCTGCTATTTTTTCAGGCATTTCACCGATTGTAGCAAACCGAGGATCGTTGGGATTAATTAGAGATCGTAGAGAGGATGCCACCGATGCCATTTCGGTGAGAGTAGAATAATCGTAAGAACACCCCTCTCTTGCCCACTTGCGACGACACTCCTGTATAACCCATAAACCACTGATATTTTTAAGTAAACGAATACTATGGTTTAATCCTACCTCGTTTGTGAAGTTGTACTGGCGGCTCTTGGAAGTGATCACAGGTGCCGCCAATTCAATTCCTAACAGGGACCATGTCCCAGAGCTAAGATAGGCCCAGTCTTTTTGTTCACTTTGTGCGGGAGTACCGACTACGGCTGCTCCTGTGTCATGTGAGCAACTTGCAATCACTTTGGTGTTGCTTGCTAGGCCTGTACTCTCTGCAACTTGTTCATTAATTTGCCCGAGTATCGATCCACAGGGTACAATTTCTGGGAAAAGATCATAGGGCAATCCAAGGGCATCAATCAGCGGCTTAGACCATTCATGCTTGCGGGGATTATAAAGCTGAGTTGTACTAACCATGGAAGCATCTCCCACTGCGACTCCAGAGAACATGTAGTTGAACCAATCACCCATTGGGATCAGTTTATTAGCAAAGGTCAGCAACTCAGGGCACTCTTCTTGGGCAGCAGCGAGCTGATAGATTGTATTGATTGGCATGAACTGAATGCCAGTTTCCTCAAAAATAAAATCTTCACCGAGTTGCTTACAAACCTTCTTGTATGAGACCAGATTGCGTGGGTCCCGATAGTGCCGTGGGGGAGTAAGAATGGGTTCTTGATCACGAATAAGAACAAAATCGAGTCCCCATGAATCAGCACTCAAACTGGCAATTGGCAAGTTGAGCTGAGCTGCCTTGCGTACACCAATACGGAGTTCTTCAAAGATTTGTAGGACATCCCAACGGAGAGACTCTCCAACAGAGATGCTACCTGTTGGAAAACGATGAATTTCCTCTAGCTGAAGTTGTCGTTGATGGAGAATTCCAACCATTACACGAGCGCTTTCGGCACCACAATCCAGCGCAATATAAGCTTGTTTTTGAACCATTTGGGAAATGTAGGGAAGCCTCTAAAACTTATCTGATCCCAGTGAAAGTGTTGGTGGGGCTTACAAATAAGATTTATGAGTAGGTTTTGTAAACTCGTTTTGCATTTTCAGAGAAGAGTTTTTTTTGATCATTTGGACTAAGTGATTTGACTAAACCTCTTAATGCACCAAATAGCCTTTCTGCTGGCCAACCATCATTTAATTCAACAGGAAAATTTGAGGCAAAAAAACAGCGATCAACCCCGAAGATATCAATAATTTTTAAAACCGTATCCTCCACAAGGGGGTTGTTCTGCCAATCTTTATCAATGTAGGACAGCATGGAAAGCTTTACAGAGTTTTGAGGCAGATCAGCTAGAGCTTTAATTCCCTCCCAGTAAATTTTTCCAGTGGTTAAGTCTTGTAAGATTGGACTTCCGAGATGTCCAAGGACTAATGGGATTTCAGGATTTCTTTCAGATAATCTTGCTGCTTGCTTAAATTGATGAGGGTTGATTTGCAAATCAAAGATGAGTTCAAAATCTTTAAGTTTTTCGAATCCAGCACACCATGCTGGATTATCAAGCAAATTCCCCAAGCGTTCATTTCTTGGCCAAGAAGGCTGATGGTTCAAGATTTGTCGAATCCCTACTACTATTGGATTTTGAGCAATTTTGGCGAGATGTTTTGAACAATTTGGGTCTTCGAGGGCCAAGGTTGCGACAATATAATAATCTTTTGTTGACCGACTAATTTGCTCGGAGACCCACTTGGTCTCCGCTAAGCAGTACTTAGCATAGTCATCACCACTAAGATCAATATGGCAAACACTGACTGCCTCGACAAAGACTCCTCCGGTTAAATGAACACCATAGGTCTTTAAGTCTTTCTCAAAATCCTGAATTCCATAAATTTCCTGGCCATGTGGAGCAAACAGAACATTGCAGTCGTGTCCACTGGCAGTTTTCAATGAAATATCCCAAATGTGAAAATGAGGATCCCAAAATTCCATGTTTCGTGTTTCAAAACGATTAACAGACAGTTTTTGAAGACTAGTTAACCTTGTGATTTATCAGATTGAAGGTCAGTCCATATGCCACTGTAGTGGCAGCAAGAATGGGAAGTTTTTCTGAGAATCTATTTCGATCTTCATAATTGGAGTCATATGCTCACCCCAGTGTCTATTCACATCACTAGCGTTGATCGCTGCAATTGTTTGCTCCAAGTTTTCCGTTTCAAAATAGCCAAAAAGTGTCAGGCCATGCCGAAAAATGGAGTAGTTTCGAACTCCTGCCTTTCGAAGCATGTCAACCATTTCTGGCCATATTTCATCATGACGCTTTTTGTATTCATCCTCATAGCCAGGACGTACTTCTAAAACCCATGCAAATTGTTGATTCATACAACTTCCCGTTGAAGCTCAGTTGTTGGTGGTGAAGACTGCCTTCTAAACTCCTGAATCCGATAAATCGAATCGGGATTCGGAGGGCGTGGAAACGGCATGATGATATGTTCAGGCTCGCTCCTAGGGTGCAGAGTACCTTTCCCTAGTACAATCTTTTCTTCAAATTCTTGAAAGTCTCCGTAAACTGCAAAATCAACCAGAGGCCAGGCATCTGCAGAAGCGTATTCAAAAAGGAGCAGTCGACGTGGACGATTTGAGAAATTTGGACTAGAGCCATGTAGGGCTTTGACATGATGGAAACTTGCTGAACCAGCCGAACCTGTCAACTTTACTGCTGTGGAAAGATCAATGTTCTCAGAATCAGGATTAACTGATCCACTGAACACCCCTTGGAAGTGATGGTTCAGAGTTTTGCCCCGATGGCTGCCCGGAACAATCATCAGCGGAGCGTTATTTTCATCAATATCATCAATCATAATGCCTACTGCTAGTAGATCGGCATTGGTGTGCGGATAAAAAGCCCAGTCTTGATGCCAGTCAACAGCTGCACCTCCATGAGCCTCTTTTATGTTGAGCTTGCTGTTCCTGAAGCGGATGTTTTCACCAATTAATTTGCTCAGGATCTCAAGTATTTTAGGCTTTCTGACAGCTTCTGCAAAAATAGGATGTTGTTCGTGAGGCACCTTGATTCTCTGGACCCTCGGTTTCTGGCTAGAGTGATTGTGTTCCAGGTCAAATTTTTCATCGGAAGTTATGTGACTCCTTGATTGTTCAATCAATTCATCTGTGGCAAGTTGAAGATCATGAACTTCTTCTTTGTTAAACAGGCCTTCAATACAGGTAAAGCCCACTTGCTGATACTCCTCGATCATATTCATGATTTGCTCAATTACAGATTATTGCTTCTTTTGATTTGGCGGATTTGTAGAGGGCTTCGAGAACCTGAACAGTTTTGAGACCCACCTCATGGTTTCCACAATTTCTCCGACTTTTCCCTCTACAGATGTCGATGAATCGATTCATCGACTCTTGCGTAGAATAAGAACCAAATCCGCCATTCTTTTCAATCTGAACGAGGATGTCTTTTTTATCGAAACGTCTGATTTGCAAACGTTCCCGCTCTGGTTCTACATCTAAAAGCATCATTCCTTCGCTGCCATAGATTTTTAGATCTAGTTGAGGCGGACAGTGCTTTGGTAGTCCTGCTGCACCTGATAAAACAGCAGAGGCACCGTTGCCAAAACTAATAATAGCTGAGTCGTAATAATCTGCACCTGTCTTAGAATTTACTGTGCGAGCAAATACACTTGCTGGTTCCAAAGATGTCACAAAAAAAAGGGCTGCAAGAGCATGGGATAGTTGGCCCCATCCATAGCCTCCAGCACGATTTGGATCTGCCCATGTGGATGAATGAGGTCGGTACATGTGCTTTTCTGTTTCAGCCATGGGCTCACCACCAAAAAGATCCATTAAGGCAGAAGACATATGTAAGGCAACGTGCTGGATTTTACCAATACTTCCCATTGCAACTTGGTCGGCAGCAGACTCCATGTATTGGGTATGATTCAGCCCGTAAGGTGTCATCAAAGTTTTTCCTGTTTTCCGAGCAATTGAACAAAGTGCTTCTGCATCTTCTGTCGAGGTTGCCATTGGTTTTTCTACCAAAACATGACAACCCTTTTCTAAGGCATACTTGGCATGCTCTGCATGGAAAACATGCGGTGAAGCTACGATTACACCATCTGGGTTGAGTGCATATAGTTCCGTATGATCTTCACTGACGAATGGAATCTCAAAATGTTTTTGGATTTGTTGTAGTTCCGCTGAGCCAATTCTAGAAACTCCAACAAGCTCTGCGTTTGAATTGGCTAGGATATGAGGAAGATGAAACTCACAGGCCCACCATCCAACTCCCACTACAATAATTTTTGATTTTTTACTCATTTGGAATTACCGGATTAAAACATTCAAAAAATTTTACCTCAATTTTCCAAACGGAACGATGCAATCAATTTTTGGTGGCAAAACGGAACGGATCACGAGACTATTTCGAGGTTTTTCTCTAGTTATTGGTTCAAAAATCTTGCACTGACCTGCATCATATATGATATAGCTGGCAATTCTTATTACACTCCTTTGATTTGTTCAATAGAAAACTTGGGAGGTCCAACCCATGATTACTTGGCAGGAATCTAATATAGAGCGACCCAAATCATTGGTTCAGATCGCTGCGGACTCAATCCGGAGGGGGATTATACTTAGTGAGTTGGTCTTGGGGCAGCCTCTCACGGAGGCTGGTTTGGCAAAAACTCTTGGTATCAGTAAAACTCCGGTCAGAGAAGGCCTATCTCTATTGCGTTCAGAAGGCCTTGTGGTCGCAGAGCCCCATCGTGGCTACAGAGTTTTTAGTATGACACAAGAGGAGCTAGTCGATTTTTGTGAATTACGTTTTGCCTTGGAATCCCAGGCATTACGTTATGCGGTCCAGCGTCAACCATCAAAGCTTGCTAAACAACTCCAGCAAATTTTGACCGAAATGGAGGACAACTTCAGTCCAGAGAATCGTGAAAAGTACTTAGAGTTAGACACAAACTTCCACAAGAGCTTTTTCAGCTATGCCGAAAGTAGATTCCTGCTTCAACATTACGAAAATATCAATGCTATCATTGAGACTGTACGCCACTACATTTCTGGGACTGATGCAGCAACGGGTAATGCTTATGAGGATCACAAAAAGATTACGGAATGTCTCATCAATAGTGATCTTGTGGGGGCACTGGGACATTTAGAGGTGCACATTGTCAACTGGTCCAAACGAAGTAATTTAAAGGCAAATCTCTTGGAGGTGATGAAGTAAACGAAAGGCAATAGTTTTCACTTCCTGCCAATTTTCTCTTGCCATCCTCTCCCTCCAAGAGTACCAAATTTGCTGAATGTTTCACCGAGTCAATCATATTCCAAAGAACCCTAGTAACGAATCTGCATGAGTGCCGCAACCCGACAGCCCATCCGATTGCAAGACTACAAGGTCCCCCCCTACTTGATTCCAAAAACAAAACTCCGGTTTGAACTGGGAGAAGAAAGCACCGAAGTTCAGTCGAATCTGAGTTTACAAAGAAACCCTCTTGCCAAAGAAGAAGATCGCCTTTTGCGCCTTCATGGAGAAAGTATTGAACTCCTAGAGTTGAAACTCAATGGTGCTGCTTTGAGTGAGGATGATTACCAAAAAGATGAAGAATTCCTGACAATCCCAAACTTTCCAGAGGAAGGAGAACTAACAATTCGGACTAGGATTCGACCTCAGGACAACACGACTCTGGAAGGCCTTTACAAGTCTAATGAACTCTTCTGTACACAATGTGAGGCAGAGGGCTTCCGTCACATCACCTACTTCCTTGACCGCCCTGACGTCCTTTCCAGATACACGACTACAATTGTGGGGGATCATCAGACTTATCCCACCTTGCTTTCCAATGGGAACCCCATCGACTCAGGAAGCTTGTCGGATGGGCGCCACTATGTCACCTGGGAAGATCCATTTCCAAAACCAAGTTACTTGTTCGCCCTTGTTGCAGGAAATCTAGAATGTCTTGAAGACTCCTTTCAGACAGTTTCAGGCAAACAGGTAGCCCTGAGAATTTATACCGAGCATGGTTACAAGGAGCAGTGTCATCATGCGATGGAATCACTGAAGAAGGCGATGCGCTGGGATGAGGAGCGCTTTGGTCTAGAGTACGATCTCGAAATCTACATGATTGTCGCTGTTCAAGACTTTAACTTCGGAGCAATGGAAAACAAGGGACTGAACATTTTCAATGCTCGTTACATCCTCTCACGATTTGACACTGCAACCGATGAAGATTTTGAAAACATCGAGAGTGTGGTTGCTCATGAGTATTTCCACAATTATACGGGGAATCGGGTCACTTGCCGTGATTGGTTTCAACTGAGCTTAAAAGAGGGGTTGACCGTCTTTCGTGATCAGGAATTTACCTCAGAGTTGAACTCTCGGCCCGTCAAAAGAATTCAAGATGTCAGATTTTTACGAGATTACCAATTTCCGGAAGATGCAGGCCCAACGGCCCATTCTGTCCGTCCAGAAAGTTTCCTCGAAATCAATAACTTTTACACCGTTACTGTCTATGAAAAGGGCAGCGAATTAATTCGCATGTTGCAAACCCTGATCGGACGTGAGGCCTTCACCCAAGGTGTGCAGCACTATTTAAAAAAGCATGACGGACAAGCAGCCACGGTGGAGAATTTTCTGAAAGCCATTGCAGAGAGTTCCAAGACCGATCTGGAGCCTTTCCGAGCTTGGTATCGTCAGGCAGGCACTCCAAGAGTTTCTGTTCGAGGGCAGTACTCTGCAAATAAGCAAGAATATGAGTTACATTTCGAGCAATCCTATCCCCAACTGAGCTCTGCAGGGGATCGGCAGGCCGTTCCAATCCCAATTCAAATCGGTTTGTTGAACAAAGCAGGTGGGAGCATCTCATCAGCAGAAACGGACGTGTTTTTACTTGAAAAGCCCAAAGATAGTCTGGTGCTCACTGGAATTTCAGAGCAGCCCATTCCGTCGTTACTTCGGCAATTCTCAGCCCCAGTACGCTTGGAATATGAATACTCACCTGAAGAGTTGGCCTTGCTCTACCAAAGGGATTCTGATGAGTTCAATCGCTGGGATGCAGGTCAGCGTTTGGCCACGATGGGGATTCAGCAGAGCCTTCAAAGTCTGCAACAGGGGCAATTGCCTGCTGAACCAACACTGCTTTTAGAAAGCTTCGAGGCGATCTTGAGGTTAGGACATTCTGATCTCTCCTTCTTGAGCCAATTACTGACCTTACCTTCTGAAGGTTACCTGAGCGCACAGTTCCAACCAATCTCACCGAATCAGCTCCGGGAGGCTCTCTGGGGGTTGCACGATGCATTGAGCAACCAACTTAATGAGATTTGGCAGCAGAAATACAAAGAGATTGTGCAACCTCCTGCTGAAAGTTTAACTGCAGAAGCTGTTGGAAAGCGCCGCTTCCGCAATCTTTGTTTGAGTTACCTTGGAAGAAGTCAGGAAACCACTGGAGAAGAATTAGCTTTCCAACAATTTGAGCAAAGTCAGAATATGACTGAGGCAATG